>NZ_JANKBZ010000003.1:600000-773449 GCF_024623785.1 Archangium lipolyticum | reverse complement strand
AGCGCAGCGTGTGCACCAGGCCTTCGAGTTTCTCGTCCTCGGGCACCAGCACCACGGGCCTGCCTGCGGCCAGGGGAGCCAGGAGGCTGGTGACGGTGAGGTCGAAGGAGACGGAGGAGTGGACGGGGGAGCCGGTGCCACCCTCGACGGCATACGCCTCGAGAGCCCACGTCAGGTAGTTGAGGACGCCACGGTGCTCGACGAGGACGCCCTTGGGACGGCCGGTGGAGCCGGAGGTGTAGATGACGTAGGCCAGGTGGTCGGCCAGGACGCCGGAGTCGACGCGACCCGAGGGCAGGCGCGAGAGCGTCTCGGCCTGGGAGTCCAGGCAGACGGTGGAGGCGGAGTGTGAGAGGCGGCCAGCCAGGGAGGAGTGGGTGACGAGGGCCTTGGCGCGGCTGTCCTCGAGCATGAAGGACAGACGCTGGGCGGGGTAGGCGGGGTCGAGGGGGAGGTAGGCGGCGCCGGCCTTGAGGATGCCGAGCAGGCCCACGACGAGGTCGGCGTTGCGCTCGAGGAAGAGGCCGACGAGGCAGTCGGGGCCGACGCCCAGGGAGCGCAGGTGGAAGGCGAGCTGATTGGAGCGGCGCTCCAGCTCGGCGAAGGTGAGCTTCGCCTCCTGGGAGACGACGGCCAGGGCCTCGGGAGAGCGGGAGGCCTGGGCCTCGAGCAGGTGGTGGACGCACAACTCGCGAGGGAAGTCTGCGCGGGTGTCGTTCCACTGCACCAGCAACTGGTGGCGCTCGGAATCGGTGAGCAGGGGCAGCTCGCCCACGTGCTGGACCGTGTTGGAGGCGAGCCCCTCGAGTGCGATGCGCCAGTGCTCCAGCAACCGGGCGATGCCGGCCGCGTCGAAGCGCTCGGCGTCCCACGTCAGTCTCAGCTCGAGCGCCTCGCCAGGAACGGCGCAGGCGGTGAGCGCGTAGTTCGTCTGCTCCTGCGTGCGGGCCTCACGCACCTCCAGGCGTCCGACTCCCTGCTGGATGGAGGCGTCGATGGGGTAGTTCTCGAAGACGAACAGGCTCTCGAAGAGCGGCGTGCCGTGGGGCACTCCGCTCCAGGATTGCACCTGGACGAGAGGGCTGTGCTCGTGCTGGCGCAGCTCGAGCTGCCAGTCCTGGAGCTGTTGCAGCCAGGGCACCAGAGAGGCCTGGGGCGGCACCCGCACCCGCGCCGGGAGGGTGTTGATGAAGAGGCCCACCATGGACTCGATGCCGGGGAGCGTCGGGGGACGGCCGGAGACGGTGGTGCCGAAGACCACGTCCTGCTCGCCGCTGTAGCGCGAGAGGACGAAGGCCCAGGCGGCCTGAGTCAGGATGTTGAGGGTGAGCTGGTGCTTGCGGGCGAAGGCCTGAAGCGCCGAGGTGGCTTGCGCGGAGAGGTGGAGCGAGCGCTCGTCCACGCGCATGACGGTGGAGCCCACGCGGGCACCCGGCACCTGCGCGGGCAGGGGCGTGGGTGAGGAGAAGTCCTGGAGGGCACGGCGCCAGAAGGGCTCGACGTTGGCCACGTCCTGGCGCTGCAGCCAGGAGATGTAGTCGCGCCACGCGGGAGCGGGCTCCAGTTGGGCCGTCTGGCCCTGGAGCGCGGCGTCGTAAAGGGCGAAGAGCTCCTTGAGGAGCACCGCGACGCTCCAGCCATCCAGCAGCAGGTGGTGTTGGTTCCAGAGGATGCGGACGGAGTCATCCGAGGTGCGGATGATCACCAGGCGCATGAGCGGAGCCTGGGTGAAGTCGAAGCCGCGGGCGCGATCCTCTTTCAGCAGGGAATCGAAGTGGGCGCGCTGCTGCTCGGGGGAGAGCTGGCGCCAATCCAGCTCCTGCCAGGGCGTGGCCACATGGGAGCGGACGACCTGGAGAGGCTGGGACAGGCCCTCCCAGACGAAGGAGGTGCGCAACACGGCATGACGCTGGATCAACTGCTCCCAGGCGTGGCGCAGGGCGGCCAGGTCCAGCGACGAGTGGATGGACCAGGTGTGTTGCTCGACGTAGACGCCGGAGGAAGGCGCGAGCAGGGCATGGAAGAGCATGCCCTGCTGCACGTGCGAGAGCGGGAAGAGGTCCTCGATGTCCGGGTTGGCCTGGAGCAGGCGCTCGAGAGCGGAGTCGTCGAGGCGGGCCAGGGGGAAGTCGGCGGCGATGGGGCGCGAGGACTCGGGGGCATGGCGCGCGGCGATGAGGGTGCGCAGGGCCTCCAGGTGGCGGCGGGCGAGGGTCTCCACGGTGGAGCGCTCGTGGAGGTTGTCGCTGTAGATCCACTGCAGCTCCAGACGGCCACCGAGCACCATGCCCTCCACCTCCAACTGGTGGGGCCGAGGGTTGCGGGCGTCGCTCGCGGGGCCGCTGGACTCCGAGGAGGGAGCGAAGGCGGAGTCAGCCGGGGCGGTGGCATCGAACTGGCCGAGGTAGTTGAAGACCACCGGGGCCTGGGGCCGGGTGCGCAGTTGCCGCGAGAGCTCATCCCCGCGCAGGTAGCGCAGCAGGCCATAGCCAATGCCGCGCTGGGGAACCTGCCGGAGCGTGCGGCGCACCGAGCGCACCGCCTCGGAGGGGGAGGCGGACGCGGGTACCTCCAGCATCACCGGATAGAGCGCGGTGAACCAGCCCACGGTGCGCGAGAGGTCCACGCCCTGGAAGAGCTCCTCGCGGCCGTGGCCCTCGAGATCCACCAGAAGACGGGACTGTCCCGTCCACGGCGCGAGCGACTGGACGAGCGTGGCCAACAGCACGTCATTGATGTGAGCGCGGTAGGCCGTGGGCACCTGCTGCAACAGCAGCCGGGTCTCCTCGGCGTCGAGCGACACGGTGACGGTGCGCGTGGAGGCGGAAGTGTTCTCTCCCGAGGCCTTGTCCTGGGGCAGGGGCGTGGCCTGAATCGGTTGGCTCAGCCACCAGGAGGCCTCCTGGGTGAGGGTCTCGGAGCGGGCGTACTCCACCAGGCGCTCGGCCCAGGCCTTGAACGAGGTGGACTTGGAGGGCAGGGACACCGGCTGGCCACGACGCAGCTGGGCGTAGGCGGTGGCCAGGTCCTCGAGCAGCACACGCCAGGAGACGCCGTCCACCACCAGGTGGTGCACCACCAGCATCAGGCGGGCCGGGCGCTGGGCGCCGAGGTCGAAGAGGGAGGCGCGCAGCAGCGGGGGCCTGCCCAGGTCGAGGCTGGCCTGGACGCTGGTGGCCTCGGCCTCCAGGGCCGCGGGTAGCTCGGCGTCAGGTGTGGCGGAGAGGTCCACCCGCACGAGCGAGGCGGTGGGACCCAGGGGCAGGTTTTCCTGCAGCCATGCACCGGACTCGCCGCGCACGAGGCTCATGCGCAGCGCGTCGTGGTGCTCCACCACGTGCTGGAGCGCCTTCTCCAACGAGGAGACCTCCACGGTCTCGCGGGCCTGGAGCAGCACGGCCTGGTTGAAGTGACCGGGCCGGGGCAGCTCCATCTCCGTCATCCAGTGTTGGATGGGAGTGAGGGGCACGGGGCCGGAGACGGGACCCTGCTCGGCCTGTACTCCCTGTCCCACGGAGATGACACTGGCCAGCTCGGCCAGGGTGGGGCGCTCGAAGAGGTGCTTGGGGGTGAGATGGAAGCCCGCCTGGCGGGCACGCGCGACGATCTGCAGGCTGAGGATGGAGTCACCACCCAGAGCGAAGAAGTCATCGTGCAGGCTGACGCGGGGCAGGCCGAGCACCTGGGCCCAGATGCCGGCGAGGCGCTGCTCCACGGCGGTGCGAGGAGCCACGTACTCGGTGAGGGGTTGCACCACGTCGGGAACCGGCAGGGCGCGCCTGTCGAGCTTGCCGTTGGTGGTGATGGGCATCGCCTCCAGCGAGACGAAGGCCGAGGGCACCATGTACTCGGGCAGGCTGGCCTTGATCACGGTGCGCAAGGCCTCGGCATCCATCGTGTGCCCGGCGGTGGGGACGACATAGGCCACCAGGCGCTTGTTGCCGGGCGAGTCCTCGCGGGCGATCACCACCACCTGGCTCACCGAGGGGTGGCGGGCCAGGGTGGCTTCGATCTCCCCTGGCTCGATGCGGAAGCCGCGCAGCTTGAGCTGGAAGTCGGTGCGGCCCTGGTACTCGATGCTGCCATCGGGCAGGTAGCGAGCCAGGTCGCCCGTCTTGTAGAGGCGCGCGCCCGGGGTGTCGCCGAAGGGGTCGGGGATGAAACGGTCGGCCGTCAGCGAGGGCCGGCCCACGTAGCCGCGCGCCAGGGCGATGCCGCCGATGTGCAGCTCGCCGGTGACGCCCGGAGGCACCAACTCCAGGCGCTCATCGAGGATGCGCATGTACACGTTGGCGATGGGGTAGCCAATCGGCACGGTGGAACGCCGGTCTCCGCGCACGCACGTCCAGGCGGTGACCTCGACGGAGGCCTCGGTGGGGCCGTAGAGGTTGTGCAGCTCGGCGCCCAGGCGCTCCAGGCAGCGCACCTGCAACTCGGCGGGCAGGGCCTCGCCGCTGCAGACGACGCGCCGCACGCTGGTGCACTTCTCCAGCCCCTGCTCCTCCAGGAAGACACCCAGCATGGAGGGGACGAAGTGCACCGTGGTGAGCTGCTTCTCGACGATCAGCCGCACCAGGTAGGCGCTGTCCTGGTGACCGCCGGGCTTCGCCACCACCAGCCGCGCGCCCACCAACAGGGGGTTGAAGAACTCCCACACGGACACATCGAAGCTGTAGGGCGTCTTCTGCAGGAAGCGGTCGTCGGACGTCAGGCCGTACGTCTCCTGCATCCACTGCAGGCGGTTGCAGATGCCCTCGTGGCTGTTCATCGCGCCCTTGGGCTGACCGGTGGAGCCCGAGGTGTAGATGACGTAGGCCAGGTTGGCGCCGCCCACCTCGACGTTCGGGCGGGCCTGGCTGTGATGGCTGGTGAGTGCTTCCCAGTCCGTGTCCAGGCAGAGGACCTCGGCGTTCTCCCGGGGCAGCTTGTCGGCGTGCCGCTGCTGGGTGAGGACGATGCGTGCGCCGCAGTCCTCCATGAGGAAGCTCAAGCGCTGCGGAGGGAGCGTGGGGTCCAGGGGCACGTAGGCGCCGCCGGCCTTGAGCACGCCGACCAGGGCGACGACGAGCTCCACCGAGCGCTCCATGCAGAGGGCGACGCGGACCTCGGGACCCACGCCGCGCGAGCGCAGGGCATGGGCGAGCTGGTTGGCGCGCGTGTCGAGCTCCCGGTAGGTGAGGCACTGGCCCTCGAAGTCCACCGCGATGGAACCCGGGGTGCGATCCACCTGGGCTTCGATGAGGCGGTGGAGCGCCGGGTTTGGCTCTCGCTCCCGGCGGGTGTCGTTCCACTCGGCCAGGAGAAGGTTGCGGTCCTGCTCCGACAGCAGGGAGATGTCGCTCAGGCGCTGGTCGGCGTGGGCCACCAGTCCCTTGAGCGCGGTGTGCCAGTGCCCCATCAGCCGGGTGATGCCGCCCGCATCGAAACGTTCGGTGTCGAAGGCGAGCCGCAGTTGCAGCGATTCGCCGGGCACCAGCATGGCGGTGAGCGGGTAGTTCGTATGCTCCAGCGTTTGCGCGACGCGCACCTCCAGTTGGTGGGCGCCCTGCTGGACGGAGGCGTCGATGGGGTGGTTCTCGAAGACGAGCAGGCTCTCGAAGAGAGGCGTGCCGCGGGGCACCTCGCTCCACGCCTGCACCTGCACCAGCGGGCTGTACTCGTGCTGGCGCAGCTCGAGCTGCCGGGCCTGGAGCTGCCGCAGCCAGGGCATCACGTCGGCGTCGGGCCGCATCTGCACGCGTGCCGGCAGGGTGTTGATGAAGAGGCCCACCATGGACTCGATGCCGGAGAGCTCCGGGGGACGGCCGGAGACGGTGGTGCCGAAGACGACGTCCTGCTCACCCGTGTAGCGCCAGAGGAGGAGGGCCCAGGCGGCCTGTGAGAGGGTGTTGAGGGTGAGCTGGTGCTTGCGGGCGAAGGCCTGCAGCGCCGCGGTGTCGGACGGGGACAGCGAGAGCTGCCGCTCCTGCACCTGTTGCACGGCCGCCCCGAGCCGCTTGGGCGCGAGATCGGCCGGCAGCGGCGTGGGCGTGGTGAATCCCTCGAGGGTGCCGCGCCAGAAGGACTCGGAGCGCGAGGTGTCCTGGCGCTGCAGCCAGGCGATGTACTCGCTGTAGGCGGGGCTGGGCTCCAGACGCGCCGGCTGGCCGCTCAGCTCGGCCTCGTAGAGGCTGAACAGATCCCTGAAGAAGATGCCGATGGCCCAGCCATCCAACTGCAGGTGATGGGAGGTCCAGAGGAACTGGTGGGTGTTCTCCCCCAACTGGATGCAGGTGACCCGCATGAGCGGGGCGCGGGTGAGATCGAAGCCGCGGGTGCGATCCTCGCGCATCAGCGTTTCGAACCGGGCCTGCTGCTGTCCTTCCGGCAGGTCACGCCAGTCCAGCTCCTGCCAGGGCAGCTCCACGCGCGGGCGGACCACCTGCAGGGGCTGGGACAGACCCTCCCAGAAGAAGGCGGTACGCAGGCTGGAGTGGCGCTGCACGGCCTGCTCCCAGGCGCGGCGCATGGCGCCCAGGTCCAGCCGCGAGTGGATGGACCAGGCGAACTGTTCCACGTAGACGCCAGAGGTGGGGGCGAGTATCGCGTGGAAGAGCATGCCCTGCTGCACCAGGGTGAGCGGGTAGATGTCCTCGATGGCCGGATTGGTCCGCAGCAGGGACTCGAGCGTGGAGTCCTCGAGGCGGGCCAGGGGGAAGTCGGCGGCGATGGGGCGCGAGGCCTCGGGGGCGGAGCGGCCCGCGATGAGGGCTCGCAGGGCCTCGCGCATGGCCTGGGCGAGCCGCTCGATGGTGGCGCGCGCGTGGAGGTGGTCGCTGTAGGTCCACTTCAGCTCCAGGCGGCCCTCGCGCACGAGGCCGTCGATCTCCAGCAGGTGCGAGCGCGGGCCCTGCTCGTCGCGAGGGGCCCCGGTGGACTCGCGGGCCGGCTCGAAGGGCGAGTCCGAGGTGGCCGCCGCGTCGAGCTGACCGGAGGAGCTGAAGCGGACGGACGCCTGGGGCAGGGCGCGCAGACGCCGGGAGGTCTCATCCTCGCGCAGGTAGCGCAGCAGGCCGTAGCCGAGGCCGTGCCGGGGCACCTGCCGCAGAGCACGGCGCACGGCACGCACCGCCTCGGCGCCCGAGCCCTCCGTGGGGGACTCCAACAGCACCGGGTAGAGCGCGTTGATGCAGCCCACGGTGCGCGACAGCTTCACGTCGTTGAAGAGCTCCGCGTCGCGGCCATGGCCCTCGAGGTCCACGAGCAGGCGCGACTGGCCGCTCCACGGGGTGACGGCGCGCTGCAGGGCCGCCAGCAGCACGTCGTCGAGGCGGGCCCGGTAGGCCGCGGGCACCTGCTGGAGCAGCAGCCGGGTCTCCTCGGCGTCGAGCGACACGGTGACGCACCGCGCGGAGGCCACGGTGTTGGGCCCCGAGGCCTTGTCGGTGGGCAGGGGCGCCACGTCCTGGCGCGCCTCGGCGAGCCAGTAGGACTGCTCGGAGGCGAGGGCCTCGGAGCGGGCGTACTCCACCAGGCGCTCGGCCCAGGTCTTGAACGAGGTGGACTTGGGCGGCAGGCCCACGGGCTGGCCGAGGCGCAGCTGGGCATAGGCGGTGGCCAGGTCCTCGAGCAGCACGCGCCAGGAGACGCCGTCCATCACCAGGTGGTGCGCCACGAGCAGCAGCCGTGCCGGACGCTGGGCGCCGAGGTCGAAGAGGGCGGCGCACAGCAGCGGGGGCGTGCCCAGGTCGAAGCTGGCCTGGAGGCGGGTGGACTCGGTCTCGATGCGGGCAGGCAGCTCGGCATCGGGCGTGGCGGAGAGGTCCACTCGCACGAGCGAGGCGGTGGGTCCGAGCGGGAGGTTCTCCTGCAGCCACGCGCCGGACTCACCGCGCACGAAGCTCAGGCGCAGGGCGTCGTGGTGATCCACGACGTGCTGGAGCGCCTTCTGGAGGGACGCGGCATCCACGGCCTCGCGGGCCTGGAGGAGCACGGCCTGGTTGAAGTGGCCGGGCCGGGGCAGCTCCTGCTCCAACATCCAGCGCTGGATGGGGGTGAGGGGCACGGTGCCGGACACGGGGCCCTGCACGCCCTGCTCCTCGGAGACGGCGGTGGCCAGCTCGGCCAGCGTCTGGTGCTGGAAGAGGTGCTTGGGCGTGAGGTGCAGTCCGGCCCGGCGGGCGCGGGCGACGATCTGCAGGCTGAGGATGGAGTCGCCACCCAGGTCGAAGAAGCCGTCGTGCAGACCCACGCGCTCCACGCGCAGCACCTGCTGCCAGATGGCGGCGAGCTGCTTCTCCACGGGCGTGCGGGGCGCGACGTAGGTGTCCTCCGCGGCCGAGAGCTCCGGGGCGGGGAGGGCCTTGCGGTCCACCTTGCCGACGGAGGTGAGGGGCATGGCGTCCAGCACCATGACGACCGCGGGCACCATGTACTCGGGCAGGCGCTCGCGGATGAAGCGGCGCACCTCCTCGGTGTCCACCGTCTGCTCGGGTTTGGCCACGCCGTAGGCCACCAGGCGCTTGTGGCCCGGGGAGTCCTCGCGTGCCAGCACCACGGCCTGCTTGAGGGCGGGGTGCTGAACGAGCACGGATTCGATCTCACCCAGCTCGATGCGGAAGCCGCGCACCTTGACCTGATGGTCGATGCGGCCGAGGTACTCGATGTTGCCGTCGGCCAACCAGCGGACCAGGTCACCGGTGCGGTAGAGCCGGGCGCCGGGCTGGGAGGAGAAGGGGTCGGGGAGGAAGACCTCGGCGGTGCGAGCGGGGTCTCTCAGGTAGCCACGGCCGACGCCGAGGCCACCGATGCACAGCTCACCGGAGACGCCGGTGGGGACGGGCTGCAACGAGGCGTCGAGGACGTAGACGCTCAGGTTGTCCAGGGGCTTGCCGATGGGGACGTTGATGGAGGCGGGCGGCTGGCGCAGCACGCACAGGGTGACGTCGTCGGAGCACTCGGTGGGGCCGTAGGCGTTGAGCAGGGGGACGGAGGGATGGGACTCCAGCCAGTGACGGCACACCTCGGGAGGAAGGGCCTCGCCGGTGGGCACCATCCACCGCAGGGAGGACAGCGCCGGCCGCTGTGCGCCCAGCGAGTCACCCTCCTCCAACACCACGCGGATGAGCGAGGGCACGAGCTGGACGATGGAGAGCCGCTCGTCCTCGATGGCGCGCAGCAGGCGGGTGCCGTTCTGCACCAGCTCGGTGGGCAGCACGTGGACGCGGCCGCCGACGAGGGCGGCCGTCACCATCTGCCAGATGGAGATGTCGAAGGACTGGGAGGCGGTCTGGGCAACGGTGTCGCGCTCGGAGATGCCCATGGCGCGGATGAAGGCCCAGGAGTGGTTGAGCATGCCCCGGTGCTCGAGCATGGCGCCCTTGGGCAGGCCGGTGGAGCCGGAGGTGAAGAGCACGTAGGCCAGGTGCTCGGGGCCGGTGCGGCGGGGCGGATTGGAGTCGGGGCCGGAGGAGGCGAGCACCTGCTCCAGGACGAGCACGCGGGGGCGCTGTCCGGCGGGGAGCTTGTCCAGCGCCGCGGCCAGAGCGGGTTGCATGGCCTCGGCGACGAGGACGTGGCCCGCGCGGCTCTGCTCGAGCACCTGGGCCATGCGCTGCGCGGGGTGGTGCACGTCCAGGGGCATGTAGGCGCCGCCGGACTTGAAGGTGCCGAAGAGGGCGGAGAGGAAGTCCAGGCCGCGCTCGGCGAGCAGGGCCACCACGCCCTCGAGGGCGACGCCTTCGGAGAGCAGCCGGTGGGCGACGCGGTTGGAGCGCTGGTTGAGCTCACGGTAGGTGAGCGACTGGCCCTCGCACGAGGCGGCGATGGCGTCGGGGCGGCGTTCGGCCTGGGCCTCGAGGAGCTCGTGCACGCAGGCGTGCAGCGGAGAGTCGGGCGTGTGGGTGGCGTTCCACTCCACGAGCATGCGCTGGCGCTCGCCGGCCGTGAGCAGGGGGAGGGTGCCGATGCGCTGCTCGGGGTGGGCAACGGCGGCCTCGAGCAGGAGGCGGTAGTGGTCGGCCAGACGGGCGGCGGTGGAGGCGTCGAAGAGGTCGGTGCTGTATGAGAGCCAGCCGGTGAGCCCGTTCTCCTCCTCTATGAGGGAGAGGGACAGGTCGAACTGAGAGGTGCGGCTGTCGATCTGCATCCGCCGCAACGCCAGCCCCGGAAGGGAGATGGTGGGCAGGGGATTCTGCTGCAGGACGAACATCACCTGGAAGAGAGGCGAGTAGCTGAGGCTGCGAGCGGGCTTGAGCTCCTCGACGAGCTTCTCGAAGGGGACGTCCTGGTGGGCGTAGGCACCGATGGCCACCTCGCGCACACGGGCCAGCAGCTCGCGGAAGGTGAGGTGGGGCGGGAGCTGGGTACGCATGACCAGCGTGTTGACGAAGAAGCCGATGAGCTCCTCGAGCTCGGGGCGGGTGCGGCCGGCGATGGGGGTGCCCACGCTCAGGTCCTGCTGGCCCGAGTAGCGGCTGATCAGCAGCTGGAAGGTGGCCATCAGCACCATGAAGGGCGTGACGCCCTCGCCGAGGGCGAGTGCCCTCACGGCCCGGGTCAGCTCCTGCCCGAGCAACAGCGGGTGTTGGGCACCGCGGTAGGATTGCGTATGGGGGCGGGGCCTGTCGGTGGGCAGCTCCAGCAGTTCCGGTGCTCCGGCGAGCTGTTGGCGCCAGTAGCCGAGATGGGCCTGAAGCGTCTCTCCTCGCAGCCACTGGCGCTGCCAGGCGGCGAAGTCGGCGTATTGCACCGCCAGCTCTGGCAATGGCGAGGGCTTCTCCTGGGAGAATGCCGTGTAGAGGGCCGCCACCTCCCGCACGAGGACACCCAACGACCAGCCGTCGGAGACGGTGTGGTGCATGGTGACGAGCAGCACGTGCTCGGAGTCGGACAGGCGCAGCAGGACGCCGCGCAGCAGCGCGCCCTGTTTCAGATCGAAGAGGCGGCGGGACTCCTCCTCGGCCATGCGCAGCACCTGGGATTCACGCTCGGTGGTGGGCAGGTGGCTCAGGTCCACGAGGGACCACGGCATCGGCTCCGAGCCGGGCACGAGCTGGGGCGTGCTCTGCTCATCGGTGCGGAAGGTGATGCGCAGCACCTCGTGCCGGCGCCGCACCTCCAGGAGGCTCCGCTCCAGGGCCTTCACATCCAACGGGCCCGACAGCCGCAGGGCGGCGGGCACGTTGTAGAAGGGGCTGTCCGGCTCGAGCTGTTGGAGGAACCACAGGCGCTCCTGGCCGAAGGAGAGCGGCAATACCTCGCCCGTGCGTGGCAGGGCGCGCAGGGGCGGGGCCTGGAGACCGGGCTCACCGCGGATGGCCTCCACCCGGGCGGCCAGTTTGGCCACGGTGGAGTCCTCGAACAGGGTGCGCAGCGGCAGCTCCACCTGGAGCGCCGAGCGCAGGCGCGCGAACACCTGGGTGGCCAGCAGGGAGTGTCCGCCCAGCTCGAAGAAGCCGTCGTGGATGCCCACGCGCTCCACACCCAGCAGGCCGCTCCACATCTGCGCCAGCAGCTCCTCCACGGGCGTGCGAGGGGCCACGTAGGCCACCTCCAGCCTGGGGCGGGCCGCGTCGGGCTCGGGCAGGGCCTTCCTGTCCACCTTGCCGTTGGGGGTGAGGGGCAGGGCCTCTAGCACCATGAAGACCGAGGGCACCATGTACTCGGGCAGCCTGGCCTTGAGCGGAGCGCGCAGGGCCTCGGGCTCCAGCGAGTGCCCGGGCTTGGGGACGACGTAGGCGACCAGCCTCTTGTCGCCGGAGCCATCCTCGCGGGCCACCACCACGCCGGTCTGCACGGAGGGATGCTGGCCGAGCACCGCTTCGATTTCCCCCAGCTCGATGCGGAAGCCGCGCACCTTGACCTGGTGGTCCAGGCGTCCGAGGAACTCGACGGTGCCATCGGCGCGCCAGCGGGCCAGGTCGCCGGTGCGGTACATGCGGGCGCCGGGCTCGGGCCAGAAGGGGTCGGGGATGAAGCGCTCGGCGCTCAGCTCGGGGCGCTCGAGGTAGCCGCGCACCACGCCGGTGCCGCCGATGAAGAGCTCGCCCGCGACGCCCACGGGCTGGGGCTGTAGCCAGGCGTCCAGGACGTAGAGGGCGGTGTTGGCGATGGGCGTGCCGATGGGGACCGGACCGGGCTGGGCGCTCACCTGGTGGGTGGAGGACCAGATGGTGGTCTCGGTGGGGCCGTACATGTTCATCAGCCCGTGGGGCACGGCCCGGCGCAGTTGCGAGGCGAGACTCTCGGGCAGGGCCTCACCGCCCACCATGAGCCGCTGGAGGGTGGAGAGGGCCTCCAGGCCCTGGGGCTCGAGCGCGAGCGCCCGGGCGAAGGAGGGCGTGCACTGCAGGTGGGTGATGGACTGCTGGCGCAGCTGGGAGGGGACGTTCTCGCCCCGCAGCACGACGCGGAAGCCACGGCAGAGCGTCCAGAGCAACTCCAGCACGGAGATGTCGAAGGAGATGCTGGTGATGGCCAGCCAGGTGCCGGGCGTGGTGCCCAGGCGCTCGTCCATGCCGGTGAAGAAGTTGGCGACGGTGCGGTGGGGCACCATGACGCCCTTGGGGCGGCCCGTGGAGCCGGAGGTGTAGATGGTGTAGGCGACGTTGTCGGGGTGGGCGCCGCTGGCAGGAGGCGCCTCGGCGTGGGCCGCGGACGGCGGGAGCTCCTCGATGAAGATGGACCGGACACCCTGGGAGGGAATGCCGCCGGACAGGTGGCGCTGGGTGAGGAGCACGCGGGCGCGCGAGTCCTCGAGCATGTAGGCCAGGCGGTCCTGGGGATAGGAGGGATCGAGCGGGACGTAGGCGCCGCCGGCCTGGAGCACGCCGAGCAGGGCCACCACCATGTCGATGGAGCGCTCGACGCTGACGCCTACGCGCGAATCAGGGCCCACGCCCAATGAGCGCAGGTGCCAGGCGAGCTGACGCGAGCGCGCGGCGAGCTCGCGGTAGGTGAGGGACCGGTCCTCGAAGGTGAGGGCGACGGCGTCGGGAGTGCGCTGGACCTGGGCCTCGAACAGCTCGTGGACGCAGGCCTGGGCGTAGTCACGGCGGGTGTCGTTCCACTCGACGAGGAGCTGGCGGCGCTCCTCGGGGGTGAGCAGGGGCAGGGCGAAGGCGTGCTGTCCGGGGTGGACGGTGGCCGCTTCCAGCAGGGTGCGGTAGTGGCCCGCCAGGCGCGCGATGGAGGAGGCGTCGAAGAGGTCGGTGTTGTACTCGAACCAACCGGACAGGCCGTGCTCGTCCTCGCCCAGGGAGAGGGTGAGGTCGAACTGCGAGGCGCCGATGTCCATCTCCAGCGGGTGCAGGGACAGCCCCGGCAGGGAGACGCTGGAGAGCGGATCCAGGCGGAGGATGAACATCACCTGGAAGAGGGGCGAGTAGCTGAGGCTGCGGGTGGGCTGCAGCTCCTCGACGAGCTTCTCGAAGGGGACGTCCTGGTGGGCGTAGGCGCCGAGGGCGGCCTCGCGCACCTGGGCCAGCAGCTCACGGAAGGTGGCCTGGGGCGAGAGCTGGGTGCGGAGGACGAGATTGTTGGGGAAGAAGCCGATGAGGCCGTCGACCTCGGGACGGTTGCGGCCGGCGATGGGCGTGCCGACGCTCAGGTCGCGCTGGCCGGAGTGGCGGGCGAGCAGGAGCTTGAAGGTGGCCAGCAGCACCATGTAGGGCGTGACGCCCTCGGCGCGAGCCAGCGAGTGGACGGCGCGGGCGAGCTCCGGCCCGAGCGAGAGGGGGAACTGGGTGCCGCGGTGGGTCTGCTCGGGAGGGCGGGGCCTGTCGGTGGGCAGCTCGAGGAGAGCGGGGGCACCGGCGAGCTGCTTGCGCCAGTAGTCGAGCTGGGACCGGAGGGATTCGCCCTGGAGCCACTGACGCTGCCAGGCGGCGAAGTCCGTGTACTGCACCGGAAGAGGAGGCAGGGGCGAGGGCTGTCCCTGGCGGTAGGCCTCGTAGAGGGAGACCAGCTCCCGCACGAGCACACCCAATGACCAACCGTCGGAGACGGTGTGGTGCATGGTGAAGAGGAGCACGTGCTCGGAGTCGGACAGGCGCAGCAGGGTGCAGCGCACCAGCGGGCCCGTCGCGAGGGCGAAGGGAGCGCGGGCCGCCTCGGAGGCGAGCCGCAGGGCGCGCTGCTCACGCTCGGCGGGAGGCAGCGAGCCGAGGTCCACGTGGGCGAGTGGCACCACGTGAGAGGAGACGACGGGGTGGGGAGTGCCCTGGGCGTCGGTGCGGAAGGTGGTGCGCAGGGCCTCGTGCCGGAGCTGGATGTCCTGGAGGCCGCGCTCCAGGGCCCGCACGTCGAGCTGGCCCTTGAGCCGCAGGGCGGCGGGGATGTTGTGGAAGGAGGTGTCGGGGTCGAGCTGGTGGAGGAACCACAGCCGCTCCTGGCCGAAGGAGAGGACCCTCGGGGCCTCTGGGGGCTGGGGCACCAGCGGGGGCTGGGCGGAGGGCGGCGCGGAAGGGGTGGCCTGCTCGGGCTGGGGCTCGGGGAGGAGCGTCAACAGCCGGGCCAGGAGCTGCGAGACGCTGGGACCCTGCACCAGCTCGGTAAGGGGGAGGCTGAGCCCCAGGTGGGACTGCACCCGGTTGCGCAGCTCGATGGACATGATGGAGTCGAAGCCCAGGCTGTTGAGGGGCGCCTGGGAGGGCAGGGCCGAGGGGGCCATGCCCAGGACGGTGGCGGCCTGCGCGTGCAGCCACTCCTGCAGGTGTGCGCGGCGGGCCGCGGGCTCCAGCGGCAGTTGGACACGCGCGGAGGTGACGGGCGCGGAGGGGGCCGCGGGCGAGGCGGGGCGGGAGTCGGGAACGCGGGAGAGGAAGGGCTGCTCACCGCGAGTATCGAGCAGCGCCACGAGGGCGCGCAGGCGGGGCCAGTCCACGTCCATGACGGCGGCCTGGGGAAGGCCGGAGGAGAGCAGCGGGCCGATGGCGGCGAAGGCGCGCTCGGGGGACATGCCCCGCATGCCGTGCTGCTCCAGGCGCTCGCCCTGGCCGCGGGTGGCCATACCGGCCTCGGCGAAGGTGCCGTAGTCGAGGCTCAGGGCGGGCAGGCCGCGCGAGCGGCGGGCATGGGCCAGGGCATCGAGGAAGGCGTTGGCGGCGGAGTAGTGGCCCTGGCCGGGGTTGCCCAGGAGGGTGGAGGAGGAGGAGAAGCAGACGAAGAGCTCGAGGCTCTCCCCCAGCAGGCGGTGAAGAAGCCAGGCGCCGAGGGCCTTGGGGCGCAGGACGGAGTGAAGGGAGGAGGACTGGAGCTGAAGCAGGGGCTCGTTGTCGCTGCCGAGGACACCGGCGGCGTGCACGACGCCAACGAGGGAGGGGTGCTCCTCGTCACGGTACTGCTGGAGCCAGGAGGAGAAGGCGGCCTCGTCGGCCACGTCCACGAAGGCCAGGTGGACGGAGGCGCCGAGGGACTCCAACTCCCGCACGGCGCGCACCTGGCGGCCCTGGGGAGAGTCGGAAGGCAGGTGCTTCCACTGAGAGCGCGAAGGGAGGGGCGTGCGCCCCAGGAGCACCAGACGGCGGGCGCCCTGGGAGACGAGCCAACGCGCCATGCGCAGGCCCAGGCCGCCGAGACCGCCGGTGATGAGGTAGGCGCCGCCGGTGCGCAGCGAGAGCGCGGAAGGAGCGGAGGCCAGCTCGGGACGGGGCACGAGGCGGGCCACCAGGGGCTGGCCACGGCGCAGGGCGAGCTGGTCCTCGCGGCCGCCGAGGCGGAGGGCGGAGGCGAGCTGAGAGGCGGACTCAGCGGAGGGAACACCGGGCTCGAGGTCGACCATGCCGCCCCAGCGCTCGGGAAGCTCGGCGGCGAGGGTCCGGCCGAAGCCCCAGAGGGTGGACTGGGGCAGGGAGGCCTCGTGCACGGAAGCGCCAGCGGACTGAGCGCCGCGAGTCACCAGCCAGAGGCGGCCGGAGCCGCCCGAGCGGGAGAGGGCCTGGAGCAGGTGCAACACGGGCTCGGCGCACAGGGAGAGGGCGGTGTGCAGCTCGGCGGTGGAGGACTGGGACGACAGCTCGGCCTCGAGACTCCAGAGGTAGGCCACGTGGAGGGGCGAGTCGCCGAGGGGAGCACGGGCCTGTTGGAGCAGGCGCACCAGGGCCTCGGTGTCACCCGAGGGAACGGTGGAGCGGGAGGCGAGGGTGACGTGAGCACCCTGGGCGCGCAGTTGCCCTGCGAGTGCCTCACCCACGCCCTGGGAATCGGCGAGCACGAGCCAGCCGCCCGGAGGCTGCGAGGCGGAGGCGGAAGGAGCGGGCTCCCAGCGCACGTCGTACAGCCACTCGGCGGGCACCGTCTGGGAGGAGGCCGGCGGTTGCTCCTGGCGGGGCGCGGCGGGGCGTACCGGGTCGTCCACCCAGCAGCGCTCGCGCTGCCAGGCATAGGTGGGTAGGTCCACCGTGGACGCGGCGCCGTCGGGATGAAGTGCTCGCCACTCCACGGGCAGGCCCTGACAGTAGAGGGCCCCCAGCGAGGAGAGCAGCACGCCGTGATCGTCCTCCTTGCGGCGCAGCGACGGCAGCACCTGGGCCTCGCGCCCGCGGGCGCGCAGCACCTGCTGGATGTCCACCGAGAGCACCGGGTGTGGCCCCACCTCGACGAAGAGCGAGTGGCCGGTGTCGGCCAGCTGCTCGATCGCGGGGGCGAAGAGCACGGGCATGCGCATCTGCCCCGCCCAGTAGTCGGCTCCCAGCTCCAGGCCCGTCAACGGCCGGCCGAGCGCCGTGGACACCAGCGTCAGCGAGGCGCGCGCGGGTTGCAGCTCCTCCAGCTCATAGGCCAGGTCGGGCTGCAGCTCCTCCATCTGGGGGCTGTGGAAGGCGTAGTCCACGGGCAGCCGCCGCGTGGGCACCTGGCGCTGGGCGAGCTGCTCCAGCACCTGGTCCAGGGCGGCGGCCTCACCGGAGAGCACCGAGGACGCGGGGCCGTTGTGGGCGGCCAGCGACAGCCGGTCCTCGTAGCCGCGGAGCAGCGCGGAGGCCTCACGCGGCGGCAGCTCCACCAGCGCCATCTTCCCCTGGCCGGTGGCGCTCTGCATGAGGCGGCCGCGGTGGTACACGAGGTGGATGGCCTGGGGGAGCGTGAGGGCTCCGGCCACGTGGGCCGCGGCCACCTCGCCGATGCTGTGGCCGACGACGGCATCCGGCTCCACGCCCAGCGAGCGCCACAGCGCGGCCAGGCCCACCTGCAGGGCGAAGAGGGCGGGCTGGGCGTACTCGGTCTGCGTCAGGAGGGAGGTGCCCTCGTCCGCGTTCAACACCTCCAGCAGGGACCAGCCGGCCAGGGGCCGCAGCAGCTCGTCACACTGTTCCACCACCTGGCGGAAGACGGGCTCGTGGGCCAGCAGCCCGCGTCCCATGGCCCACCACTGGGGGCCCTGGCCGCTGAAGACGAAGGCCACCTTGGGCCGCGAGCCGGCGTGACCGGCATGCACTCCGGGCCGGGGCTGGTCCGCGAGGAATGCGCGCAGGCCCTCGGCGAGCTCCTCGGCGGTGCGCGCCCGCACGGCCAGGCGCTGCGCGTGGTGGGTGCGGTGCAGGGCGGCACTGGCGAAGAGCGCCTCCAGCCGCTCGGGGTTCGAGCCCTCGCGCTCCACGGTCTCCAGGTAGCGCGCGGCCAGGGCCTTGAGCGCGTCCGGGTTGCGCGCCGACACGGGCAGCAGTTGCGCCTTGTCCTTGCCACCACCGCCACCGCCACCACCCGGGCCGCCGCGGCGCTTCCCGCTCCACTTGGGAGCGCTCGCCAGCACCACGTGCGCGTTGGTGCCGCCGAAGCCGAAGCCGCTCACTCCGGCCACGGCGATGCCCATCTGCGCTTCCGGCCACGGCTCCAGCGCGCCGTGCACCACGCGCAGCGGCAGCTCGGAGAAGGGGATATGCGGGTTGGGCGCGCGGTAGTGCAGCGTGGGCGGGAGAGCGGCGCGGTGCAGGCTCAGCGCCGTCTTGATGATGCCGCCGATGCCCGCCGCCGCCTCCATGTGGCCGACGTTGCTCTTCAGCGAGCCGAGCGCGCACTTGCTGCCCGGTGCGCGCCCCTCGGCGAGCACCGTGCCCAGCGCCATGGCCTCGATGGGATCTCCCAGCGCGGTGCCGGTGCCGTGGGCCTCGGTGTAGCTCACCTGGGCGGGGGCCACGCCCGCGTCACGGTAGGCCTCGCGCAGCACGGCCTCCTGGGCCTGGCGGTTGGGGGCCGTCAGCCCGTTGGAGCGCCCGTCCTGGTTGACGGCGCTGCCGCGGATGACGGCGTAGATGCGGTTGCCGTCCGCCTTCGCCTGCGAGAGCGGCTTGAGCACGATCATGCCCACGCCCTCGCTGCGCACGTAGCCATTGGCGCTCGCGTCGAAGGGCTTGCACCGCCCGTCCGGGGCCATGAAGCCGGCCTTGCTGAAGTTGACGGTGAGCTCCGGCGACAGCAACACGTTGGCGCCGGCCACCAGCGCCACGGTGGACTCACCCGAGCGCAGGCTGCGGCAGGCCAGGTGCAGGGCCACCAACGAGGAGGAGCACGCGGTGTCCACCGCGAGGCTCGGGCCCTTCAAGTCCAGCAGGTACGAGAGCCGGTTGGCGGCGATGCTCAGGGCATTGCCCGTGCCGGCGTAGGCATCCGTCAGGTCCGTCTGGGCGAGCTGCTGGACGCCGTAGTCGCTGTGGGAGATGCCCACGAAGACGCCGGTGGGCGTGCGCGCCAGCTTCTCGGGCACGATGCCCGCGTTCTCCAGCGCCTCCCAGGCGACCTCCAGCAGCAGCCGCTGCTGGGGATCCATGCGCGCGGCCTCGCGAGGGGAGATGCCGAAGAAGGACCGGTCGAAGCGCTCCAGTCCCTCCAGGAAGCCGCCCCAGCGCGTGTTCATCTTCCCGGGCGTGGTGGGATCCGGATCGTAGTACGCGTCCACGTCCCAACGGTCGCGCGGCACCTCGCGGATGGCATCCACGCCCTCGGACAGCAGCTTCCAGAAGGCCTCCAGTCCGTCGGCGCCGGGGAAGCGGCAGCCCATGCCCACGATGGCGATGGGCTCGGCCTGGGAGGGCTGCTCCCGCGGGGTGGGTGCCGGGGCCGCGGCCTGGGGCTGGCCCTCGGCCAGGTGACGCGCGAGCGCCTCGATGTTGGGGTGCTCCCAGACGAGGGTCGCGGGCAGCTTGCGGCCCAGCCGCGACTCCAGCTCGCCGACCAGCCGCACGCTGGCCACCGAGTCCAACCCGTACTGGACGAAGGGCTGGTGCACGTCGATGTTCGCGGCCGGCTGGCTCACGGTCTCGGCCATCAACTCCACCAGCAGGGCCTGCATCTGGCGCTCGGTGGCCGAGGTGGCGGCGGGCTGTGCCGGGGGCTGGGGCGCGGGGGCCGGGGTGGGAGCCGGAGCGGGCTTGGGCGCCGCGGGCAGCTCGGAGGGGGCGGCGCGCCAGACGTGCACGGCCTCCAGGCTGTTGTCGAGCCAGGCCATCTTGCTCGCCCGGCGTTGGATCTTCCCGCTCGTCGTCTTGTGGATGCTGCCCGTGGCGATCAGGGACACGGCGTACACCTGCACGTCATGGCGCAGGGCCACCTCGCGGCGGATGGCGGCGATCGCCTCGTCGGGCTCGAAGGCCTGGCGCGCATCCACCTCCTGCACCACCACCAGGCGCTCCTCGCCCTCGGCCTCCACGGAGAAGCACGCGGTGCACCCGGGCCGCAGCGCCGGGTGGCTGCGCTCCACCGTCAGCTCCAGGTCCTGCGGGTAGTGGTTGCGCCCGCGCAGGATGATCAGATCCTTGATGCGGCTGGCGAGGAACAGCTCCCCATCGGCCATGAAGCCCAGGTCTCCGGTACGCAGGAAGGGGCCCTCGCCGGTGGTGGCCAGGCGGGCGTGGAGGGTGCGCTCGGACTCCTCGGGCCGGTTCCAGTAGCCCCGGGCCACGTTGGGGCCCTTCACCCAGACCTCGCCGATGCGGTGGGGAGGGCAGGGCACGCACGTGTCCGGATCGACGATGAGCACCTGCTGTCCGGTGGGCGCCAGACCCGAGCTCACCAGCTCCACGGCGCCGGGCTTGCCCGGCTCGGCCGGATGGACCTCCAGCCGCTCCAGGCGGGCCGCGTCCACCGTGCGCCGCACGGGCAGCTCGCCCTTGCGGTCGCCGGTGACGAGCAGCGTGGCCTCGGCCAGGCCGTAGCAGCCATAGAGTCCCCGCGGGTTGAACTTCGAGGGGGCGAAGGCCTGGATGAAGCGGTCCAGCGTCTCGGCGCGGATGTGCTCGGCGCCGCTGAAGGCCACCGTCCAGCAGCTCAGGTCCAACTCCTCGCGCTGCTCGGGAGTCGTCTTCCTCACGCACAGGTCGTAGGCGAAGTTGGGCGCTCCGCTCAGGGTGACGCGGAATCGGCTGATCGCCTCCAGCCACCGCACGGGATGCTTGAGGAAGGTCATGGGCGCCATCAGCACCGTGGCCTCCTCGCAGCCGGCGTTGAGCGGCGAGAGGATGCCGCCGATGAGGCCCATGTCATGGTAGGGCGGCAGCCAGAAGGCGCAGCGCGTCTTCGGGCTCTGCTCCATGCGCTCCTTGATGTGTTGCAGGTTGCTCAGCAGGTTGCCATGGCTGAGCATGACGCCCTTGGGCGTTCCGGTGGAGCCCGAGGTGTACTGGAGGAAGGCGAGTGAGTCGGCGCCCAGGCCGGGATCTCGCCAGGAGCTCTCCACTCCGGCCTCGAGCTCGTCGGTGGCCACCCACTTGAGGGCCTTCAATTCAGGAGCCTGCTCGCACAGGCCCTCGGCCATGCCGGCGATGAAGCCGGTGGTGAGCACCACCGAGGCCTGCGAATCGCGGATGATGGCCATCAGGCGCGGCAGGGTGCGCTCCAGCCGCGAGGGATCCGGCGGATAGGCGGGCACCGCCACCGCGCCGCCGTACAGGCACCCGAAGAAGCCGGCGATGTACTCCAACCCCGGCGGGTAGAGCAGCACCACGCGCTCCCCGGCCGCGCCCAATTCCTGCAACATGGCGCCGATCGCCCGCGACCGGCGATCCAACTCCCCGTAGGTCCACTGCGCTTCTTCTCCGGCTTCCAGGAAGATGTAGGCGCCTCGGTCCTTCGCCTCCCGCGTCCGGTGCTGAAGCAGTTCGATCAACGTACTCGGCTGCTGCGCGGACATACCGGTCGACATTCGCTCTCCTCGCGTCACGGGGCGCTCGTCTTCACGCCTGTTGCGTGGGGTGGGGTGCTCTCTGCTCCGCTTCCCTACTGGTGGTGTCAGTCGAGAAGTGAACTGAGAGTGTATCTCACGTGAAGGTCTGGATTGTGTAGTTTTGGCGGACGAGCGGGCCCGAGCCTTGACGAAAGAGGAGCTTGCAGGGGCTCGGGCGTTGGTTGGGCTTGAGAGGGGGAGGGGGGCTTGACACGCGCTCCCGTCTGGCCTGGATGTCTAGCGGAAGTGGGTAGAAGCAGCTGTCTGCTTCAGGTAGCGGACAGTTATGCTGGCCAACACTCCCAAGGGCGCGCTGTTCCTGCGCCCCGCCGGAAAGCCCCTCCTCTCCGCCGGATAGAGCCATGGCCACCATCATCATTTCGCCGCTCGCTCAACAGGGACATGTCAATCCCACGCTGAGGATCGCCAGGACCCTGCGTGCGCGCGGTCACCGGGTGGTCTACTGCGGGCTGCAGGACGTGGAGGACTTCCTCCGGGGTGAAGGCTTCGAGTTCATGCCCGTGCTCGAGGACCTGTGCCCCAGGGGCTTCCAGGATCGGATCCTCGCGCGCATGAAGGAGCTGAGCGGGCTGCGGCTCCTCCAGTTCTCGCTGGAGATGGATCGCGTCCAGAATCGCATCCATGCGGCGGTCCTGGAGGGGGCGCTGGACGTGCCCTTCACCCGGCTGAAGCCCGACCTGCTGCTGTGCGACGTGCAGTTGCCGGAGCCGCCGATGGTGGCCCATGGGCACGAGGTTCCGTGCCTGCTGCTCAATACGACGTTGTCCTTACGCCGGGAGGAGCGCCTGCCGCCGCTGAGTTCCCCTCTCGTGCCGGATGGGAGACTGACGACATCTCTTCTCATCCGTGCGGCCTGGCTGCGCGACACCTATCGTCATCGGCTCGGCGTGCTCTTCCGGACCCGCGATGTGAGTCACCTGCGGCGAGTGGCCCGGCGCTACGGCTTTCCTCCCGAGCGGCTCGACTTCTCGGGCAGCACCCTGTGCGCCCGGGCTCCGGAGCTGGTGCTCTGTCCGCGCGAGTTCGCCGACATGGGGGCCGCCTCGTCACGCGGGCAGTACCTCTACACCGGCCCCTCCGTGGACCTGGAGCGGCAGGAGTCGGACTTCCCCTGGGAGCGCCTGCGGGAGGAGCGTCCCCTCGTGCTGGTCTACCTGGGGACCCTGGCCTTCCGCACGGATTTGGATGTACGGCTCTTCCGGCAGGTGCTCGAGGTGGCCGCGCGGCGTCCGGACTGGCAGTTCGTGCTCTCCCTGGGCCGCAAGCTCGATGTGGCGGCCTTCGACGGGGTCGTCCCCAACGTCATCGCTGTCCGGCACGCGCCGCAGATCGCCATGTTGCGCCGGGCCATGGTGATGATCACCCACGGCGGGTTCAACAGCGTCAAGGAGTGCATCTCCATGGGGGTGCCCATGGTCGTCATTCCCTTCCTGTTCGATCAGCCCGGCGTCTCGGCGCGCGTGGTCCATCATGGACTCGGGGTCCGGGGCTTCGCGTCCCAACTGACCGCCGAGCGTCTGCTGGGTCTGCTGGACGAGGTGGTCCACAATCCCTCCTATCGGACCGCCGTTCGGACGTTCAGGGACGTCTTCCGCAAGGCCGAGCAGGACATGCCCGCAGCGGACGTCGTCGAGCGGTTCCTGCAGCGGGGTGCTCCCGCCGCCGCTCTCGGGTGATGCGTCTCCAGCCTTGCCCTCCACGCCCACATCAGGCCCGCGCCGTCTACACGCTGGCGATACGCACGCTCTTCCGCCGAGCGTGCGCTACGAGACGACTGGAAGTGAACAGTGGTATGGTAGGGCTTCACCGATGACGCTGGCGTGTCGCGCACCCACGTCGCCCGTCATGCACGAAGCATGGAGAAGGCAGGTTTCTACATGTACCTTGACCCGCGTGATTATCCGTTCACCGCCATGCTGGAGAAGAACTGGCGGGTGATTCGCCAGGAGCTGGAGAATCTGCACGCGCAGAACTTCATGGCGTGGCCGGAGCGGGATCTGTACGAGAAGGGTTGGGATGTCTTCGGGCTGTATGCCTTTGGCAACCGGCTGGAGGAGAACTGCCAGCGGTGCCCGCGCACGGCGGAGCTGGTGGCGCAGATTCCGGGCCTGACGACGGCGGGTTTCTCCAGCCTGCAGCCGGGCACTCACATCACGCCGCACGAGGGTTACACCAACGCGGTGCTTCGCTGCCACCTGGGGTTGGTGGTGCCGGAAGGCTGCTCGATGCGCGTGGGGACGGAGACGCGGAGCTGGGAGGAGGGCCGCTGCCTGGTGTTCGACGACACGATCGAGCACGAGGTCTGGCATCGCGGCACGAAGCCCCGGATCGTCCTGCTGCTGGATTTCAAGCGCAATCCGGAGGATCCGGACTCGGTCGTCGAGGTCCCGGACAGCGTGCGTGACGTCATCGATGCCGAGAATCAGCGCAAGCGGGCCTGAGCCCCGGTGAGCCTGACGCTGTCGTGGTTCGCGAGCGCGGAGCTGTCAGAAGACCGCTGCACGCGCACCCGGCCGTGAGGAGGGCCCTCGCCCGGTTCGGGGCGGAGGGCCTGGTCCGGGCGGTGCGCCATTACACGCGGGCACTCGTCACCTGGAGGGTGGGTCACCCCTCGGTGCCGGTGCCGCGGTCCGGTTCCTGATCCGACTTCATGGGTGCTCCTGCCCGTGATGCGGGCATTCCAGCGCTTCGCCTTCAGACACACAACCTCGCACAGATCCCCTGATTGTAGTCAAATCAGGATTCTCGGTTTTTCACGCCATGTGTGGACTTTCGATGAAAACAAAACTACTGTGGAGCAGTACAGGAAAAGTGCAGCGAAGCCATCTTGGCGAGGTCCCTGGCCATGCCCTCTCAAACTCCCCCCCTGTCTGAGCGACTCAATCAACTCCAGAAAAGCCTGCGGGAAACGCCCGTGGTGGAGTTGAACGAGGAGGGGATCAGGCTGTTCGCCAAGCTCGAGTACAACAACCCGTTTGGTAGCTTGAAGGATCGCCCCGCGTTCTGGATGCTGAAGATGGCGGTGGAGCGCGGTGAGGTGACACAGGACGCGACGCTGGTCGAGTCGTCCTCGGGGAACTTCGCCAACGCGATGGCGAGCTACTGCCGGTTGCTGGGGCTGAAGTTCATTCCGGTGATCGATCCGAACATCGCCGGAGCGAACGAGGCCTACCTGCGGCGGATGTGCGAGACGGTGGCGAAGGTGGAGGAGCGGGACGAGACGGGCGGCTTCCTGAAGACGCGGCTGAGGAAGGTGCAGGAGCTGCTCAGCTCGCTGCCGGTCTCGTACTGGCCCAACCAGTATGGCAACCCGCTGGTGGCGGAGGCGCACTACCGCTTCACGGGCGAGGAGATCTGCCGGGCCTTCAAACAGGTGGACTACGTCTTCGTGGGCGTGAGCACGGGCGGGACGATCGCCGGTGTGTCGACCCGGGTGAAGGAGCAGTTCCCCCACGCGAAGGTGATCGCCGTGGACGCGGAGGGCTCGGTCATCTTCGGAGGGGCGCCGAAGAAGCGCTACATCCCAGGGATCGGCGCGAGCGTGAGGGCGGAGCTGGTGGATCGGGCGCTCATCGACGACGTGGTGATGGTGCCGGAGATCGAGACGGTGCGGGCGTGCCGCGAGCTGCTGTTCCGGCACGGGCTGCTGGTCGGAGGCTCCTCGGGCTCGTGCTACGCGGCGGTGAAGCGCTACCTGCCGGCGATGCGGTCTATGTCTCCGCCCAACGTCGTCTTCCTGTGCGCGGACAAGGGCGGGGCCTATCTGGACACGGTCTTCAATGACTCGTGGTGCTCCCGGCTCGAGCAGTAGCGGGGGTGGAATGCCTTCCAGCGGGCGAGGGGACGAGAGCTCCTTTGACTCCGTGTCCCATCTTGTGGGAAGGGACGCCCACACCTCCCCCGTTGGAACCATGACGATGTTGCCCGAGTCCACCCAGCTCCCCGCCGATACCGCCCCCGTGCCCGCGCCGGCCCCCGCGCCCGCGAAGCTCGTGGAGGTCTCCAGCCTCACGCTGGAGGGCCTCACCCGTTTCCTCACCGAGGAGCTGGGCGAGCGCTCCTTCCGCGCCGGGCAGGTGTACCGGTGGATCCACCAGCGCGGCGCCACCTCCTTCGAGGAGATGACGGACCTCTCCAAGGCCCTGCGCGAGAAGCTCAAGGCGCGGGCGGAGATCGTCCCCCTGGTGAAGGACGCCGAGCAGCGCTCGGTGGATGGCACCATCAAGTACCGCTGGAAGACGCGTGACGGCCGCTACATCGAGTCCGTCTACATGCCCTCGGAGGACCGCAAGACGCTGTGCGTGTCCACGCAGGTGGGCTGCGCCATGGCGTGCAGCTTCTGCATGACGGGCACGCTGGGCCTCAAGCGCAACCTCACCCCGGGGGAGATCGTCGCCCAGGTGCACGCGGTCAACCGCGAGGTGCGCAAGCTGGAGAAGCTGGAGACGTTGCGCCCGCTCTCCAACCTGGTCTTCATGGGCATGGGCGAGCCCCTGCACAACTTCGAGAACCTGAAGACGGCGCTCTCCATCCTCCAGTCCGAGGACGGGCCCAACTTCAGCCACCGCCACATCACCGTCTCCACGGTGGGCCTGGTGCCGATGATCGAGCGCTTCGGCCAGGAGACGGACGTGAAGCTGGCCATCTCGCTCAACGCGAGCACCGACGAGCAGCGCTCCAAGACGATGCCCGTCAACCGCAAGTGGAACATCGCGGCGCTGCTGGACGCCTGCCGCAAGTTCCCCCTGCGCCAGGGCCGGCGCATCACCTTCGAGTACGTCCTGCTGCAGGGCTTCAACGACAGCGATGAGGATGCCTACCGCCTCATCGAGCTGTTGAAGGACATCCCCGCCAAGGTCAACCTGATTCCCTACAACGAGAACCCGGGGCTCGGCTTCAAGACCACCATGGACGAGCGGGCCGAGCGCTTCCGGGAGATCCTCTGTGAGGGCCACGTGGCGGCCTTCATCCGGCAGAACCGGGGCCGGGACATCGCCGGTGCCTGTGGCCAGCTGGCCAACCGGGGTGGGGAAAACGCGTCAGAAACGACGCAAGAGCCCGAGCTTCCTTGACAATCCGCTTGGCGCGGCGTTAAGAGCGCCCCCCTCCAAGCTGATCACCTTCGTTTCACCTTCAGTTTTCACCTGGAGCATCAGAAATGGCCGTTGTTCTCCGTCTTGCCCGCGCGGGCGCCAAGAAGAAGCCGTACTACCACGTGGTGGCCACCGACTCCCGGAACCCCCGGGACGGCAAGTTCATCGAGGCCGTGGGCGCCTACGACCCGAACCTCAACCCGGCCAAGGTGGAGTTCGACGCTGAGCGCCTCGAGTACTGGCTGAAGTCCGGCGCGACGCCCTCCGAGACGGTGTTCGAGCTCATCAAGCGTCACAAGCGCGCCGCCGCCGCCGCCACGCCCAAGGCCTAGTTCCCTCGCAGGGCTGAGCGGACAGCGTGGAGCAGCTCATCATCTATCTCGCGCGGGCCCTGGTCGATCGACCCGACCAGGTCAGCCTGCGTGCATCCGAGGCGGAAGGGGCCCGGCTCTTCGAGCTGAAGGTCGCCCCCGAGGATGTGGGCAAGGTCATCGGCCGTGATGGGCGCACCGTTGGCGCCCTCCGGACGCTGCTCGGTGCCGCGGCCCAGAAGCAGGGCCAGAAGGTCCGCCTGGAAATCCAGGATGACCGGCGCCAGACCCCCGCTCCCGCGTCCGCCGCCTCTCCTGAAGGCCAGTGACGCTCAAACCCCACCTCGAGCTGGGCTACGTGGCCCGCGCCCATGGTCTTCGGGGAGAGGTGGCCGTGCGCACCTTCGACCCGGAGTCCGAGACGCTCGATTTCGTCGAGCGGGTGCTCGTGCGTCCGCGCACCGGCCCCGAGCGCGTGCTGCGCATCGAGTCCGTGCGTCCCACCCCCAAGGAGATGCTCGTCGTCTTCGAGGAGGTGGAGGGCCGCAAGGACGCCGAGGCGCTGGTGGGTGCCACCGTGCTCGCGTTCCGGGAGGATCTCGAGCCCCCCGCCGAGGACGAGTACTTCCAGGGTGACCTGGTGGGACTGACCGCCGTGGACGAGGCGGGCAACGTGCTCGGCCGGGTGGAGGAGCTGTGGAGCACCGGCGAGGTGCCCAACCTCGTCATCCGCGCGGAGGGCAAGGAGGAGTTGGTGGTGCCCTTCGCCGACGACTTCGTCTCCACGGTGGACGTCCCGGGCGGACGGCTCGTGGTGAAGCCCCCGGAGTACCTGGAGGTCGGTGGGTCCGAGGGTGAAGGGGGCGAGGACTGATGTACCCCGTGGAGGTGCTGACCCTCTTTCCGGACAGCGTGTCCGGCTACCTGGGCGCGAGCATCCTCGGGAAGGCTCGCGAGAAGGGGCTGCTCTGCGTCACGGTCACCTACGTGCGGGACTTCGCCGAGGGCAAGCACCGCGTCACCGACGACACGCCCTATGGGGGCGGGGCGGGCATGGTGATGAAGCCCGAGCCGCTGGTGGCCGCCATCGAGGCCGCCCGGGCCCGTGCTCCCGGGGCCAGGGTGCTGCTGATGAGCCCGCGAGGCCCCATCTTCACCCAGGCGAAGGCGCGCGAGCTGGCGAAGGAGCCCGGGCTGATCCTCGTCTGCGGCCGGTACGAGGGCGTGGACGAGCGCGTCATGCCCTATCTGGACGGGGAGGTGTCCCTGGGGGACTTCATCCTCACCGGGGGCGAGGTGGCGGCCCTGGCGGTGGTGGACGCGGTGGCGCGGCTGCTACCGGGGGTGTTGGGCAACGAGACCTCCAGCGTCACCGAGAGCTTCGAGGAGGGGCTGCTGGAGCACCCGCACTACACCCGGCCGCCCGTCTTCCGTGGTGCCGAGGTGCCCGCCGTGCTGCAGTCGGGCGACCATGCGCGGATTGCCCGGTGGCGGCGCTGGAAGGCCCTGCAGCTGACCCGGGAGCGGCGTCCGGACCTGTTCGCCCGGCTGGAGCTCGGCAAGGCGGACATGAAGCTGCTGGCGAAGAAAGAGGAGGAGCTGTAGCCCCTCCGATGGTTTTTGGGCCTATGGTCGGTGTTCTGCGGGCTTGTCCGACCCCCGGCTCTCTGGTAGTACGGCCCGCTCTCAAGTTTCGTACCCCGAGTCCGAGCATCAGGGGATTACTGGAGTCAAGTCATGCGTCGCAGCGCTATCGAGTACGTGGAGGCCAAGAATCTCCGCCAGGACGTTACCCCGTTCCGCACGGGTGACTCCGTTCGCGTCCACTGGAAGATCAAGGAAGGCGACAAGGAGCGCGTGCAGGCCTTCGAGGGTGTCGTCATCCGCAAGACGAAGGGCAACAACCGCGCCACCTTCACCGTGCGCAAGGTCTCCTTCGGCGTCGGCGTGGAGCGCATCTTCCCGGTGCACAGCCCGCGCTACGAGAAGATCGAGGTCCTGAGCCGCGGCAACGTGAACCGCAACCGCCTCTTCTACCTCCGCGCCCTCAAGGGCAAGGCCTCCCGCGTGGAGACCCAGGAGGACGCGGAGATGCGCCGCGCCACCTCGTCTGGCAAGGCCGCCGAGCAGGCGAGGGCCTGAGCCCCTCCCGGCCCTCGTGGCCGGTTTCTCAAAAAGGGAGTGTCCCTTTACGAGGGCACTCCCTTTTTTCATGTGCATGCGGGCTAGAATGGGCGGCGCATGAACTTCGTCGAGGTCGCCGTCCAGAACGTCCGGGGTTTCTCTCCCACGGGCCGTTTCGCCTTCAAGTCCGGGTATCTGGTGCTCAAGCCGCCCGCGGAATCGAGCCCGCTGGCCGGACTCGCGCTCGCGCTGCTGTACGCGGACGGGAGGGGTGGAGATGCAGCCCTCGCGGCCTCTTCGCAGAAGCCGGGCAAGGCCGCGCTCTCCTTCGTGGGCCAGGACAACGTCACCTACCGCGTGCTGCGCGAGCTGGGTGGAGGTGGCTCGCTGCACCGGCTCAACCCCACCACGAAGCAGCCGGAGCTGGTGACGCAGGACACCACCGACGCGAACCAGTTCCTCCGCGGCCAGGCGGGGCTCCCGCCGCGCACCTCCTTCGAGCAGCTCTTCTGTCTCCAGGCGGTGCAGCTGCCCTCGCGCCGGCCTCGGGGCGCGGGCCGGGCGGCCTCCACGTCGGGCCTGCGCGCGATGTCGACTCCGGGCATGCCCGCCCTGCGCACGCAGTCGTCGCCGGGCATGCCGGGTCTCCACTCGCCCTCGTCGCCGGGCATGCCCGCGGTGATGCCCGCGTCGGACGTTCCCGCGGCCGAGGCGAAGCTGAAGGAGCTCGAGAGGGAGTACGTGCTCTGCAAGGAGGTGGACAACCTCCAGTTCGAGGTGGACGGGCTCAACTCGCAGGTCTTCGATCTCGAGTCGAAGCTGCGGAGCACCGAGGGGTTGAAGGAGAAGCTGCGTCAGGTGGAGGCGGCGTGGGCCGCCGAGCCCACGCCCGAGTCACTGGGGTTGCCGCAGGACATCGTGGCCCGGGCGGAGCGTTACCCGAAGCTCATCGCCCGGAAGGACGATGCGCTCGCGCGGCTCGAGTCCGAGCGCGAGGCGGCCGAGGAGGAGTCGCGGCGTCTGCCGGACGTGGAGCCCCTCACCCGCAACCGCAACTTCTGGATCGCCGTGGGAGCGGGGGTGGCGTGCTTCCTGGCGGGCCTCGCCCTGGAGGGCATGGGCCGGTACGTGGGGCTGCTGGACATTCCGGCCTTCGGCTTCGCCGCGGTGCTGGCGCTGCGCCACGTGGACGAGCTGCAGTACACCGACAAGGTGCGCCGCAAGGGCGAGATGTTCGCCGTGCGCGAGAAGAAGATCCTCGAGGAGTTCGAGGCGGATGCGGCGGCGGTGCGCAAGGCCATGGAGGTGTTCGACGTGGACACGCCGGCGGACATTCCTCCGCGGCTCCAGCGACGCGAGGAGCTCGGCGCCGAGGTGGCCCAGCTGCGCGCGCAGCTCGTGTCCATGGAGAGGCACCCGGAGTTCGTCGAGGCCGCGAACCAGCTGCCGGTGATCCGCCAGCAGATCGAGCTGCTCAACGCGCAGGTGACCGAGAAGGGCTCGTTCGTCCGGGACGTGCGCGAGGTGGAGCGCGAGATGGCGCGGCTCAAGGAGTCCATCGCGCTCGCGCGCAATCCGCAGATGCTGATGGGCGCGATCATGCCGGGCATGGAGATGTCGGGCCTGGAGCCGCTGGAGGATCCGGCGCCCATGTTGATCAGCCTGACGGCGGACATCCTGGCCACGGACATGCACGCGGTGATGGGGATGCTCCGGGAGCGGTGCGTGCAGTACTTTGGCGCGCTCACGGATCGCCGTTATGTCGGGGTGGAGTGGGACAAGGACGGGAGGACGGTGGTGGCGGGCGCCTCGGGCCGGCGGATGCCGCTGGGCGAGCTGCCTCCGCGCGAGGTGGACCTGTTCTTCCTGAGCCTGCGGCTGACGGTGGTGGAGAAGGTGAGCGCGCGGGTGAAGCTGCCGCTGCTGGTGGAGGACGCGCTGATCGGCGTGGACGAGGCGAAGCTGCCGCTGCTGGGGCGGATGCTCAAGCACCTGGGGACGATGACGCAGGTGCTGCACGTGACGGCGCACCCGGGCTTCACGCAGTTGGCGGACGGGACGGTCAATCTGTAGTGCGAGGGCCCCGGGATGGGGCCTCTGGGAGGGGTGGATGGGAAGGGGAGGGGCGGAGGTGGATCGGAAGGGGTATGGGGACGAGGGCGAGGAGGCGGCGGTGCGCTTCCTGGAGGGGCAGGGCTACCGGGTGAGGGCGCGCAACTATGCGTGCCGCCACGGGGAGCTGGACGTGGTGGCCGAGCACGGGGAGACGGTGTGCTTCGTGGAGGTGCGGATGCGCTCCACGGCGGTGTGGGGAGATCCGTCCCACACCGTGTCGTTCGCGAAGCAGCGCAGGGTGGTGAAGGCGGCGCTGCACTACCTGCAGACGCAGAGGCTGCGGGAGAAGATGATCCGCTTCGACGTCATCTCGGTGGTGGGCCGCGGCGAGCGCGCGACGGTGGAGCACCTGCCGGGCGCGTTCGACGCGGGCATGTGAGGCACGGATGGCAGGGACGCTCTATCTGGTGGCCACGCCCATCGGGAACCTGGGGGACATCTCCGCGCGCGCGCTGGAGACGTTGAAGCAGGTGTCCTTCGTGGCGTGCGAGGACACGCGGCGCTCGCGCGTGCTGTTGGACCACTTCGGAATCTCGGCGGACACGGTGAGCCTGCCGGCCTTCGCGGAGGGCCAGCGGGCCGGGCGCATCCTGGATCGGCTCGAGGCGGGGGAGGACTGCGCGCTGGTGACGGACGCGGGCAGCCCGGCGATCAGCGATCCCGGGGAGAAGCTGGTGGCGGAGGCGCTCGAGCGAGGGGTGAAGGTGGTGCCGGTACCGGGGCCCGCGGCGCTGATCGCGGCGCTGAGCGCCTCGGGGCTACCGACGGGCCGCTTCCACTTCCTGGGCTTCCTGCCGCGCAAGGGGCCGGAGCGCCAGAGCATGTTGGAGGAGGTGGCGCCGCTCTCGGCGACGCTGGCCCTGTACGAGTCCCCGCGGAGGCTGGCCGAGACGCTGGCGGACCTGAAGGAGGCGTTGGGGGAGCGGCGGGGGGTGGTGGCGCGGGAGCTGACGAAGGTGCACGAGGAATTCGTGCGAGGAACGCTGTCGGAGCTGGTGGGGCGCTACGCGAAGGAGGAGCCGCGGGGCGAGGTGGTGGTGCTGGTGGAGGGACGCACGGGAGAGCACCGCTGGTCCGAGGAGGAGCTGCGGCGTGCGTTGGAGGAGGGGCTGGGACGAGGGGAGAAGCTGAAGGGACTGAGCACGGAGCTGGCGAAGCGGGCCGGATGGCCGGGGCAGGACGTGTACCGGCTGGGGCTCGGGCTCAAGAAGAGGTGAAGACCCTCACCCCAGCCCTCTCCCAGGGGGAGAGGGGGCATACACGGTGAGGAACCAGGTTGGACCCTCTCCCTCTGGGAGAGGGACGGGGTGAGGGTCTACCGTCGCCCCGTCCTGCTCCGTGACGCCTAGAAACTGAAGGTAGCGCTCAGCTCCAGCCGGAAGTCCTTGCTCTCGGTGGCGTAGAAGCGGCGCGAGACGAAGTCCGTGCGGTAGTCGAAGTTGGGGTTGATCTCCGCGGGGTTGGTCGTGATGTCCACCGTTCCGCTCTTGTCGATATCCTTGCCGATCTGTTCGTCGGTCAGGACGTGGTCCGTGTTGTACAGGAGCATGGCGGAGCCGCGGAGGGTCAGCACGTCGTTGACGTGGGCCTTGAGGGCGAGCTGTCCACCCACCTGCATGTAATCGCCGGTGTAGAGCAGCTTGCGGAGGGCGCCGCTCAGCTCGTTGTAGTAGCGGCCCTCGGAGACGTAGTTGGTGATGGCGCGCAGGTCCAGCCACACCTTGCGGTTGGGCTGGTTGTAGACGTGGAACTCGGAGCCGAACGTGAGACCGCCGGTGTGGGGGGCCTGGATGCCCGTGGTCTTGCGATCCCACTCATCGATGCCGCAGTTCTGGGGGCGGCCGAGGTTCTGCGGATCCAGGTTCTTCTGGTCGCAGTTGGAGTAGAAGCCGGGGCCACGCACGGGGACGGTGTAGTGCATCCGGAAGTAGGGGTCGGCGATGCCGATCTTCCGGGAGAGCGCGGTGTACATCGTGTACTTGTGCACGCGGTCGCCGATGTTGCGCGCGTTTTCCGCCTCCGAATCCGTCGGCACGCTGGGATCCAGCTTGGCGGCGGTGGGGGCCTCGTAGTCGAGCCCCACGACCCACATGGGCTTGGTGTCGTCCTTGCGCTGGTTGAAGATGGCCCAGGCCAGACCGAAGCGCATGTTGCCCACGCCGCCGCGCAACGTCTCCAGGGGGACGTTGAAGAGCGGCTGAGCGCTCGGGAGCGTGCAGGGCTCACCATCCGCGCAGTTGTTGCCGATGGTGTTGTTGAGGATGGTGGAGTTGCTGTCCGAGACGAAGTCCCACTTCTCGGTGCGCACGAAGACGATGGGCACGCCGAAGGAGAGCTCGACATCTCGGGAGATGCCGATGGCCAGGTCGAAGTTCAGCCGTGGGTCGGCGCCCCTGTACCAGAGCGCGTTGGCGTACCGCTTCCCCTCGGCCGTGGTGGGGAGCGACTCGCGGACGATCTTCGTACGCCGTTGGGTGGTCTCGACGCCCACGTCGATGAACATCCCGAACGGATCATCGTCCTCGAAGGAGGAAGCGACGCGGGTGATATCCGCTGCGGTGGCGACGAACGGCGCACCCAGCGTCAGCGCGGCGACAACAGCGCGAAGCCTGGACATCCGACCTCCGGAACCACTCCCCGGGCGCCCAGCCCCACTCGCCTAACCCCCGGGAAATGTTGAGAAATTGTCCGGGGACGCTAGCCGTCACAAGCAGGGGTGTCAAGAAACGGATGGCTTCAGCCGCCGGCCACGGTGGTGCCGAACAGCCCATCCAGCCGGCGAATCTCGGCCTCGAGGGTGGGGCGCTGGGCGGCCGGCAGCGAGCGCCGGTAGGTGCGATGGGTCTCGTAGGGATCCAACACGCGATCCTCGCCGACCTCGAGCTGGTAGTGCAGGTGGGGTGCGAAGGAGCGGCCACTGTTGCCGCTGCGGCCCAGCACGGCGCCCGTGGCGAAGCGGTCGCCCACCTTCACCGTGCGGGGCAGCTCGTCCATGTGCAGGAAGATGGCGCGGCGGTGCTTGCCGCCCGTCTCCTCGAGCTCGAGGCAGTTGCCGTTGTAGCGGAAGCTCCAGTTCTTGCGGCGGATGACGCCGGTGAAGGGAGCCTTCACGGGGGTGCCCACGGGGGTCTTGAAGTCCACGCCCTTGTGGCGGCGGCCATCGCGCAGCAGGGACGTCACCTGCTCGTAGTCGTCCAGGGGCGAGTTCTCCAGGCGCAGCTCCAGCTCCTCGCCGCTGGGCAGGTAGTAGCGGGGGTTCTTGTCGCTCTCGGCCTGGAAGCGGTAGGTGCGGTGCGTCTGGCCCGTCTTGTTGCTGGTGAAGCGCACCGCGTGCACGAGGGGCTCCTCGTTGGGGCGCGTCTCGTAGAGGATGTCCAGGGTGTCACCGCGGCGCAGGTCGCCCGGCACATCCACCCACCACACCAGCGTGCGCGTCACCACCTGGGCGAGCGCGGGGCCGATCTCGGGGCCGGCGGCGACGACCATGGCCGTCTCCAGCGGGCCGTCGATGCGGACGGACGCATGGGAGATTCCAGTGGCCTTGGTCGAATCCGGGACCAGGGGAGCGGCCGCCGGAGCGGGGTTGGGGGAGGTGGGATTGGGAGCGGCGCCCGTGTCCCCGGGGCCCGTGGCCACGGGCGGGCTGAGGGGCTGCTCGGTCGCGGCGGTGGCCGGCTTCTCCGAGGTGAGTCGCTGCTTCCACCACCAGACGCCTCCGGCGCCCAGGCCGAGCAGCAAGGAGACGACCATCACCGGCCCCACAGGGCTCTTTTTCGGCTGTGGTCCGAGGGTGGGAAGAGGCGGCCGCATTCAGGCTCCCGAGAGAGGAAAGGGGTTTGCGCCGGGACCGAACCGATGGTTTCGCGGCGATATTTCGCCAGCGTGATTCAGTCGTCGATGCCTTCGTCCCGCCCGTCCTGGGCGGTGGTGTCACGCAGTCCGAACTCCTTCATCTTCGTCTGGAGCGACTTGCGGCTGATCTGCAGCAGCTTGGCGGCTCGCGTGACATTGCCGCCGGTCTCCTCGAGGGCCTTGGTGATGAGGTCCTTCTCGAGCTCGGCCGCCTTCATGCGGACGATGTCCTTGAGCCCTCCCTCGCCGGGAGGAGACTCGAGTGGAGCGGCCGAGGGAGCGGGCGCTGGGGTGCTGGAGCCCTGACGGATGGGGTCCGGCAGATCCTTCGCGGTGATGTGCGGCCCGTCGGCGAAGAGGAGCACGCGCTCGATGAGGTTCTCCAGCTCGCGGATGTTGCCGGGCCAGTTGTAGGCCCGCAGCAGGGCCATCGCGTCGTCGTCGATGGCCTCGATCTTCTTGTTGAGCTTGCGGTTGTACTTCTCCACGAAGTGCCCCGCGAGCATGGGGATGTCGCCGCGGCGCTCGCGCAGGGGCGGGAGCACGATGGGCACCACCGCCAGGCGGTAGTACAGGTCCTTGCGGAAGCGCCCGGCTTCGATCTCGGCCTGCAAGTCCCGGTTGGTGGCGGCGATGAGCCGCACGTCCACGCGGGTCGTCTTGATGCCGCCCACGCGCTCGAACTCGCCCTCCTGGAGGGCGCGCAGCAGCTTCACCTGCATCTCGACGGGGATTTCACCGATCTCGTCGAGGAAGAGAGTGCCACCGTCGGCCAGCTCGAAGCGGCCGGGCTTGGAGGTGACGGCGCCGGTGAAGGCGCCGCGCTCGTAGCCGAAGAGCTCGGACTCGAGGAGGTTGTGGGGGATGGCGGCGCAGTTGATCTTGATGAACGGCTTGTCGCGGCGGCTGGAGGCGCCGTGGAGGGCGGAGGCGATGAGCTCCTTGCCGGTGCCGCTCTCGCCGGTGATGAGGACGGTGGAGGGGGTGTCCGCCACCTTGTCGATGATCTTGAAGACGTCCTGGAGCTGGGTGGACTCGCCGATGATGGCGGCGCGGGCCTTGGCGTCGGCGCGCACGGAGCGCTGGGCGACGTCGTGCGCCTTGGAGGCCTTGGCGATGGCGGCGGACAGCTCGGCCTGGTCGAAGGGCTTGGTGACGTAGTCGAAGGCGCCGGCCTTGATGGCCTCGACGGCGGAGTCGACGGTGCCGTGCGCGGTGATGATGATGACGGGGACGTCGGGGTTGGCGGCGTTGACGGCGCGCAGCACCTCCATGCCGCCAGCCTTGGGCATGACGAGGTCGGTGACGACGATATCCGCGCCGTTTTTGTGGAATTCGGCGAGGCCCTGCTCGCCATCGGCGGCGACCGTGACGTCGAAGCCGTCACGGCGCAGCATGGCGGCGAGCACCTTGCGCAGGTTCGCCTCGTCGTCGATGACCAGAACTTTCGCCATGGGGGCTGGCGGAGGGGCGCGCCGGACTAACCGCGGACCGGCGAGGACTCGAGGGTGCAGATGGAGTCGGGGTGCTTGATGCGAAGGATGAGCGACTCGAGGACGCGGAAGGGGTGATTCATCCGGGAGGCGCCCAGGTAGGCGGCGACCATGTCCATGGCGACGGCGAGGTCCATGTTCTCGCGGCCGGTGGAGACGACGACGCCCGAGTCACCGCGCAGACGGTTGGACTGGAAGACGCCATCGGCGGCGAGCTGCCGGATGGTCTCGATCTCCAGCACGCCCGTCTTCTCGAAGATGCGGTGCAGCAGGGAGAAGAGGCGGGGGGAGAGGACGACGGCATAGGGGCCGTAGTGACCGGACTCGTTGAGCTTGCGGGTGGCCTCGACGATGGCGAGGTAGCCGGCGCCGGGCGTGGCCCAGTCGCCGAGCGGCACGGTGAGGCGGCCGGCGGCGTTCATCAGGCCCTCGTGGCCGAGCTTGGGGTCACCGTAGAAGATGAGCTCGTCTTCCTGCTGGGCGCACAGGGCGGCGGCACCGGCGGCGGCGGACACGTCCAGGGGCATGTTGTGGAGGCGGGCGGCCTCGATGTCGCGCCAGTGGAGCAGGAAGTCCTTGTAGATGATGGGGATCGTCTTGAACTTGCGCGCGTCGGTGAAGACGGAGGCCGTCTCCTGCTCGCCGACGATGTCCACGGCGCCGGGGCTGACGCCGGTGTACTCGTCATGGGGGACGGTCTGCACACCGGCACCCAGCGGACCGTAGATGTCCAGGATGCGACGGCCCACGAGGGAGCGCCGGGCGACCTGGATGACGGTCTCGTTGAGGCGCGCCCACTCGTCCTCGCGCAGCGGGTTCTCGGCATGTCCAAGGAAGTCAGGCATGGGGGAGCTCCAAGGAGGTACGTGCTCAGCGGCTGCGCCGCAGCGAGCCGACGGTCAGGGGTTGGGTGCCCGGGCTGGGCGGCGGTGCCGGCACGCCGTAGACGACGCGCTGGGGAGGAAGCAGGGAAGGAGGCGGCTCGGGGGCGGCGCCGCGCCCGTTGCGGGGCGGGGGAGCCGTGGGAGCCGGGGCGGGAGTGGCCGGGGCGGGAGCCTGGGGAGGCTGGCCCTGGATGGCGCCCTGGAAGTGGCCCTCGACGACGGGCCTGGTGAAGTGGGCCTCCTGGCCGGCGTCGAGGAGGCGAAGCATGTGGACGGCCTCGGCGACGTGCTCCTTCTCCTCGGCGGCGAGGTGCATGAAGAAGTCGCGGAGCTCCGGACTGGAGGAAGCACGAGCGAAGGCCTCGTACTCGTTGATGGTCTCCAGTTCGCGCGCCAACACACGGCGGACGAGCGCGACATCGGTCGAGAGGTCGTTGTCTGGGGGACCGGCCATGAGAGCGCTGACCATTGCGGCCCGCAGGGGGGACCGTCAAGGGAAACCATTGGGGAGGGAGTTCATGCTTCAAGCAGGTGAACGCTCCGCATAGAGTGCGAGCCCCTTGACCGTTTCGTCCGCGCGTTCCGAGACCCCCGCCGCCCCCGAGAAGCCTCCCGCGCCTCCGCGCACGCCCGCGAGGAGTGGAGGAGCGCTGTTCGTGGCGGCGGGCATCCTGGCCTCGAGGTTGATGGGGCTGGTGCGCGAGCGTGTCCTGGCGCACTACCTGGGCAACTCGGGGATGGCGGCCGTGTTCAAGGCGGCGCTGCGCATCCCCAACTTCCTGCAGAACCTCTTTGGGGAGGGGGTGCTCTCGGGGTCGTTCATCCCGGTGTACGCGGGGCTGTTGGGGAAGGGGGACTCGAAGGAAGCGGATCGGGTGGCGGGGGCGGTGTTCGGGCTGCTCGCGCTGGCCACGGGCGTGCTGGTGGCGGTGGGAATGTTGGCCACTCCGCTCTTCGTGGACACGGTGGCCCCGGGCTTCGAGGGCGAGGAGCGCGCGATAGCCATCCGGCTGGTGCGCATCCTCTTTCCGGGCACGGGGATGCTGGTGCTGTCCGCGTGGTGCCTGGGAGTGCTCAACAGCCACCGGAAGTTCTTCCTGTCGTACCTGGCGCCGGTGGTGTGGAACCTGGCGATCATCGCGGCGCTGCTGGTGGCGGGAGGGCGGGGGCTGGGCGAGGAGCGGCTGGTGGTGGTGCTCTCCTACGCGGTGGTGGTGGGCAGCGTCCTGCAGTTCCTGGTGCAGGTGCCGTCGGTGCTGAAGCTGCTGGGACACTTCCGGCCCAGCCTGTCGATGGCCAACGAGTCGGTGCGCCAGGTGCTGCGCAGCTTCGGGACGGTGGTGCTCGGGCGCGGGGTGGTGCAGATCAGCGCCTACATCGACACGTCCTACGCATCGCTCATCGCGACGAGGGCGCTGTCGACACTGACGTACGCGCAGACGATCTACCTCATCCCGGTGAGCCTCTTCGGCATGTCGATCTCCGCGGCGGAGCTGCCGGAGATGTCGCGCACGGCGGGGGCGGGGGAGGAGGTGGCGGGCAAGCTGCGAGCGCGCATCGAGGCGGGCTCACGCCGTATCGCCTTCTTCGTGGTGCCCTCGTCGGCGGCGCTGCTGTTCATCGGGGACGTGGTAGCGGGGGCGCTGCTGCAGACGGGCAAGTTCACCGGGGCGGACACGCGCTTCATCTGGTACGTGCTGATGGGAGCGTCGGTGGGCCTGGTGGCGGCGGCGCTGGGACGGCTGTACGCCTCGACCTTCTACGCGCTGAAGGACACGCGCACACCGCTGCGCTTCGCGGCGCTGAGGGTGGCGCTGGACGCGGCACTGGCCTGGTTCCTGGCGTTCAAGGTGCCAGGGCTGCTGGGACTGCCGGCGCACATGGGAACGGCCTTCTTCCCGCTGTCGGGCGGACTGATGGCCTGGTTCGAGTCGACGATGCTGCGGCGGATGCTCACCCGGCAGCTGGGGTCGGTAAAGCTGCCTCGAGGCATGTCGAAGCTCTGGGGAGCGGCGATCGCGGCGGGGCTGACGGGGCTGGGAATCAAGGTGGCGCTGACGAGGGTGCTGGGGCCGATGCCGGGGGTAGCGCAGGAATGGGGAGGACACCTCCTCCCGACGCCGGCGCTGCACCCCCTCCTCCTCTTCGTGGCGGTGGTCCTGCCTTTCGGGGCGATCTACTTCGGCCTCACGTGGGCGTTCGGGGTGCCCGAGTCGAAATCGGTCCTCCAAAAGGTCCTGGGCCGGAGATTCATCCGCCAATAACCCCAAGGGTAGGATCATGCGCTCCCTCCCTCTCCCGCCGGGAGAGGGTCGGGGTGAGGGTATCTCGCTCCCCGGGCCGACTCCGTGGCAAGCCCCCTCTCCCTCTGGGAGAGGGCTGGGGTGAGGGTCTTCCCTCCGGGAGGAACGTTGCCACTGTGAACGAGGGGCAGAACCTGGGGGGGCAGGCGGGCAGACCGGCTTGGTTCCAAGGGGGATGGCCCATCCGACGGGTCGCGTTATGGAGGGGTTGCGGGCGGAGCAGGCGGAAAGAAGACGACATGCGGCTTCCGTCCGAGCACGGCGCGTGTGTAGAGTGCGCCGCCTTTTTCCCCAGCCGGGGGCATGGTGTCCCAGGGGCTGGATTTCGTTCAGGAAGGTCCTGGCAGTGAGCGACGAGAAGAACGGTTCCGTGGGTTCTGGCGGCGGCGGCGGGGCGGGAGGCTTCGGTCCCAAGAAGCCGAAGGCCACTTTTGGCGACGTGATGCTGGGCATCCCGGCGGGCCGTGGCGGCGAGCGCGAGGAGCGCGGTAGCCGTGATCGGGACCGCCGCTCGGATCGCCCGCGCGGAGAAGGAGAGCGTGGAGGCGAGCGCGAGGCCCGTCCGGCGAAGCCGGAAGGCGAGGCGGGAGGCCAGCCACGAGCGGCTTCGGGCGAGGGAGCACCTCGCGGGGAGCGCCGTGAGCGCGGTGGAGACCGCGGCGGCCGGGGTGGCGAGCGTGGGGGAGGTGGCCGGGGTGGCGAGCGCCGGCCGCAGGGCCCGATGGTGGTGGTGAAGCGCGCCTCGGGCGCGGTGGAGACGCGGGGTCCGGTGACGCCGGCGCCGTCGTCGACCGCTCCGGCCGAGCCGGCGGCGACGACCGAGGCCCCTGTGGCCGCGGCGGAGACCGCTCCGGTCGCGTCGGCGGCGCCTGCGCCGAAGGCTCCGGTGGTTCCGACCCCGAGCAGCGCGCTCTACGAGGAGGTCCCCGAGTCGGAGTCCTTCGCGGAGATGTTCGCGGCGCAGCAGAAGGACGGCGGCATGCCGGGCCGGCGCGCGGTGCGCATCGGCGAGAAGGTGACGGGCACGATCTTCCAGCTCGGCGCGGACACGGCCTTCGTGACGCTGTCCAACGCCAAGAGCGAGGCGATGATCGAGCTGCGCGAGCTCAAGGACGACGAGGGCGTGCTGCGCTACGGCGTGGGTGACACCATCGAGGCGCACGTCATCGAGGCGGGTGCCCGGGGCATCCTGCTGAGCCGCGCGCTGGCCAAGGGCAGCGCCAACATGGCGATGCTGGTCGAGGCCCGCGCCTCGGGCATGCCGGTGGAGGGCATGGTCCTCTCGGTGAACAAGGGCGGGGTCGAGGTGGCGATTGGCGACGTGCGCGCCTTCTGCCCGATCAGCCAGCTGGACATCCGCTTCGTGGAGAAGCCGGACCAGTTCATCGGCGAGAAGCTCACGTTCCGCGTGACCGAGGTGAGGGATCGCAACGTGGTGCTGTCGCGCCGCTCGCTGCTCGAGGACGAGCAGAAGAAGCTGGCGGCCAAGACGCGCGAGTCTCTGGCCGAGGGCAAGGTGGTCAAGGGCAAGGTCACCGGCGTGCGTGACTTCGGCGCGTTCGTGGACCTGGGCGGAGTGGAGGGGATGATCCCCGTCTCCGAGATGTCCTACATGCGCGTGGCCCACCCGAGCGACGTGGTGAAGCAGGGCGACGAGGTGGAGGTGGAGATCCTCCGCATGGAGCCCGCGCAGCCGAACTCGCCGGACAAGGCGAAGCAGAAGGAGCGGATCACGCTCTCGATGCGCGCGCGCCAGGAGGATCCCTTCAAGACGGCGCTCGCGGAGATCAAGGAAGGCGACCGGCTGCAGGGCAAGGTGGTGCGGTTGCAGCCCTTCGGCGCGTTCGTGGAGCTGCGTCCGGGCGTGGACGGCCTGGTGCACATCTCCGCGCTGTCCGAGCGCCGCATCGCGCACCCGCGCGACGTGGTGCAGGTGGGCGAGAGCATCTGGGTGCAGGTGGAGAAGATCGACGCGAACGACAAGCGCATCGGTCTGCGCCGGATCACCGAGGAGGAGGCCCAGCGCCCCGCCGAGGAGCGTCCGGTGGCCGCCGCCGAGGAGAAGAAGCCGGCCGAGCCCGCGGCGCCTCGCCCGAAGGTGGGCCAGGTGGTGGTGGGCAAGGTGGATCGCATCGAGCCCTACGGCGTGTTCCTCGTGTTCCCGGGCGGCAAGGGGCTGATCCCCGCGTCCGAGACGGGCACGGAGCGCGGCACGGATCTGCGCAAGAAGTTCTCGCTGGGCCAGGAGCTGAAGGTGGCCCTGGTGGACATCGACGCGTCCGGGAAGATCCGGCTCTCCATCACCGCCGCCGAGCGGGCCGAGGAGCGCGCGGAGGTCGAGGCGTGGACGAAGAGCCAGCAGCCGGTCGGTGGTGGCAAGAAGGGACTGGGCACCCTGGCCGATCTGTTCAAGCAGAAGCTGGGTAAGTAGTGCGCGCACGGGAGGCGCGGGGAATGGAGAACGCGCCTCCCGGCGTTTGAGGAAAACAGTTGACGCTCCGGGGGGAGGGCGATACTAACCCCCCCACATCGCCGCGGGGTGGAGCAGCCTGGTAGCTCGTCGGGCTCATAACCCGAAGGTCGCAGGTTCAAATCCTGCCCCCGCAACTCAACAGGCCAGAGACCCTGCCTGGAAATGATAGACAGGGTCTCTGGTGTTTGACATAGAGCAGCAAACGGTATCGCGGGGTGGAGCAGCCTGGTAGCTCGTCGGGCTCATAACCCGAAGGTCGCAGGTTCAAATCCTGCCCCCGCAACTCGTGGATGAGGCCCTGCTGGTGAAGAGCCAGCGGGGCTTTATCGTTGCAAGGCTGGTTGTTGTGCTGGGTGTAGGAACGGTATCGCGGGGTGGAGCAGCCTGGTAGCTCGTCGGGCTCATAACCCGAAGGTCGCAGGTTCAAATCCTGCCCCCGCAACTCGCGAATGAAGCCCCGCTGACGATGAGTCAGCGGGGCTTTGTCGTTTCCGGGCTCGCCGCGTGTTCGCGAAGGAACGGACACCACTTGCTGGCGGCCTACGTCGCGGACGAGTACGGCCGCTTCGCGGAAGTGCCCGAGTTGCTGGTGGAGGCGGAACTGCCGGTGGACGTGAGGCGGGAGGTGGCAGCGGTGGCCGAGGCGCTCGCCAGCAAGGTGACACGGAGGGACAGCCACAAGTCACGCGAGCTGGGCTCGCTGGCGGCCCGGTTGCGGTAGGGGTCAGTGCACGGGCAGCTCGCGGATGTCGACTTCGTCCAGCTTCAGGCGCCGGACGGCGTCCACGAAGCGCTCGGTGCCGATGAAGATCGTCTCGAAGTCACTCAGCCGGAACAGGTCGGTATGCGTTGGGAGTGAAGCCGCGTCCAGGATGGGCTCGTCCGGGAAGGGGAAGTAGTCCCGGCTGCATCTGGGGCAGGGTGGAGGTCGCTCCGGCGTGCAATCTGGATGCAGTCGCCCATGGGCAAGGATTTCGAGCTGCAGCAGCTCCGGATGGTTTTTTTGTCGGAAGCGCAGTGCTGTCCGGTAGCCGTGCAAGCCTTGTACTCCCTCGGCCTGCAACTGCTCCAATGCCTCTCGGCGGATCAGGGGGCCACGTAACAATTGGAAGATGAGCGGGCTGAAGGTTCCGGTGGCAGTGCCCGTCAGTGGACCGAAAGCGGCCCCCGGAAGCAGTTGGCCCCCACGTGGCACGAGTGGCTGCACCCGTTCACGCAGCCGCGCGAACTCGTCGAACGACTCCGGTCTGGACTTCTCGTATTCGCCGTGCTCCGGCAGGGAAGACAGGTCCACGCCTGGGTACGCGGAGAAGCCCCCAGCCCAGGTGGTCTTGCACTCAGGACAGCGAAGTCCAGGGAGGGACCACCTGTGCTCGGCGTTGAGGTTGCCGGTGTACCGTGACTGTCTTGGCGCCCGGAGTTCGTAGAACTTCATCATCTCGTTACCTCGCTCTTCCTCCGCGGTGATACGGCACGATGGGCCCCGTCAGCTCGAAGCGAAAAATCAATGCCCCCGCATGGCGGTAGATTTCTTCTGGTGGCACATTGGGATGGGTCTTGATGAAGTCCCTCCACGCTTGGTTCCACAGGCCACCACTGGGCCCCCCACTGTGAATGCGGATGTGGACATGCTCGGGGATGAGGAGGGTGAACAGGTGGATGTCTGGCACTGGCACTCCCTGTCGATGGAACCACTCCTGGAGATCCCGCGCTTGGGGGAAGATGTGGTGCCGGACCCAGCGGCCGGGAGGAAGGGCGGGGACCGGAGGCTTGGGGTCGAAGTGATGGTTGAAGCGGAAGGTGAGTACGGGCTCGGTGTTTCGCGGCCATCCGCCGGAAGGGCCCCACCATCGGCGCGGGGTGGGTGATGCGCCTGGGAGGTAGATGGGTCCGCCTCCCCTGTACGCCAGCAGGACCCCGCGAGGCGCCACCTCCCGGCAGCGGAAGAAGCCGCACTCCTCGCCGTCCTCACGGCAGAGCAGGACGACGCTGCGCTCGTCTTCGCAACCCTCCTCCCAGGAGTCCACGAACTCCGGTGCCGCATTGTCTTCAGGGAGGGGAGGACTCGAGGTCGCGCACGCGGCCAGCAACCCGGCCAGCAACAACCAGAGCCTTGAGGAGATTCGCATGGCGCACGGAGTCTAGATTTCCGTGGAAGCTATCCGGTGAAGCCCTCCGAGCGCTTCGTACGGAACCACACACCGTGCCCGTTACGTGCCGCGCTCGCGGTGCTCCTCAAGATACGCCGCGAAACCGGCCTTGGACTGGATGCGGAACTCGGGCAGTCGCGCGAGCGCCTCGGGCTCGAACGCGTACTGCTCGCACACGAGGCTCGCTCGCAAGGCGCCTTCTCCGCCTCCCGTGAAGGGCTGTACCTCGTGCGTCAGGTCGCCTCGGAAGTGCACCACCAACCCCGGCTTCGGATGCACCTCGCCCAGCGGCTCACTGTCGCGCGAGAGCACCAGCGCGCCTCCCTTCGCGCCCTCGGGCACGTTCAGGTAGAGCACGCTCACGTGTTCGGGTGTCGCTCCCGGCACTCCACTCGGCTCCTGTAGCGTCGCGTCGATGTGCCGGCCCACGCCCCGCCCGGGCTCCACCAGCAGCAGGTTCAGGTAGAAGGCGTTCGGCCTCCGCCGCTCCTTTCGCGGGCCGAAGAGCCGCTCCCGCCAGGGCAGCAGTCCCCGCCAGCTCGCCGGGTCCATCACCAGCTCCAGGTAGTCCCGGATGAAAGGGAAGCGCTCCTCCAGCTTCGCCCGCCCCGTCTCCGTGAAGATGAACGCGAAGCCCCGGCTGCTCTGGAACGTCCCCATCAACGGGCTCCGCGCCACGAAGCGTGACGAGAGCAGGGCCTTGCGTAGGGACTCCAGGCCCGCTCCCGGCATGGCATTGCGGTGGGTGACGTACTCGCTCACGTGCCGGAGCTTAGCGGTTTCTGTCCGCGGCTCCTGGGCTCGCGTCACCCCCGCAACCGCCGCCTCCTCTTTCGGTATTCGAGGAGGGAGGTGGCCATATGTCTGGTGGAGCGTTGGATTCCCAGGGAGTGCGCCCGGGAGACGGGCAGGTGCGGTGGGATGTGGGCAAGTCGCTCTGGTTCACCCTCATGAGCCTGGGGGCGCTGGTGGGGGCGGTACCGACCTTCACGCCGTCGGCGTTCGTGCTCTTCGCGGTGACCACGTCGCTGACGCTGTGCGCGGGGCACTCGGTGGGAATCCACCGGTTGCTCATCCACAAGGCCTTCCGGGCACCGAGGTGGTTGGAGTACGCGCTCGTCTACCTGGGCGTGCTGGTGGGCCTGGGCGGGCCGCGCGGACTGGTGCGCATGCACCAGACCCGGGACTTCCATCAGAACGAGCCCTGGTGCCATGACTACTTCGCGCACCGGCAGCCCGCCTGGCGCGACTACTTCTGGAACCTGCACTGCCGCTTCGAGTTCGCCCAACCCTTCGAGCCCCAAGGGGACGCGCGAGTGGATGCGGACGCCTTCCATGGCTTCCTCGAGCGCACGTGGAGATGGCAGCAGCTTCCCTGGGCCCTGCTCCTGGTGGCGCTCGGAGGGTTGCCCTGGCTGGTATGGGGCGTCTTCGTGCGCGTGACCGTGAGCACCTTCGGTCATTGGTTCGTGGGCTACGTCGCACACCGGAGCGGCTACCGTGGCTGGCACAACGCGGGCGCGGCGGTGCAGGGCTTCAACAGCCTGCTGCTCGGTGCGGTGAGCATGGGGGAGGGCTGGCACAACAACCACCATGCCTTCCCACGCTCGGCGCGGCTGGGCATCCAGTGGTGGGAGCTCGACCTGGGATGGGGGTTCATCGCGCTGCTGCGCGCGGTGGGGCTGGCCACGGACATCCATCTGCCGGGCGAGCGCTCTCGCGCCCACCACGCACAACCGCTGCCGCATGGGTGAGGCCCCTACACCGCGGGCCTCTTTCCGTCTTCCAGCATCTCCAGCAGCGCCTTCTCCGCGCAGTGCAGGGCGGGCTTCTCGTGCTGGGCCAGCTCCGTCACCGACTCGAAGTAGCGCTCCACCACGCGCCCCTTCTCGAACATGGCCAGCACCGACGGGTAGATGTACGAGTCCCTCGCCACCGCTGGCGTGTTCCCCAGGTGCTCGGCCACCTCCTTCACCGCCGCCACCATCGTCTTCTTCGCCACCTTCGGCCCGTCCTTGGCGACCTCGCGGCGCACCCGCTCCCTGGCTCGTGCCAGCGCGCAGGCGCAGATGAGCGTCCCTCCCCACGTGCGGAAGTCCTTCGCGCTGTACCGCGCCCCCATCACCTCCTGGATGTACTCGTTGATGTGGCGCCGCCGCACGTCCACCACGAACCCGTCATCCAGCACGAACTTGAAGACGTCCCGCCCCGGGAGCTTCAGGCACTCGCGCACCACGCGCGCCACCTGCCGATCCTTCAACTCGTGATGCTGTTGCTTCCCGCTCTTGCCCGGGAAGTCGAAGATGACCGTGTCCCCCTTCACCTTCACGTGCCGGGCCCGCAGCGTGGCCAGCCCGAAGCTCTTGTTCTCGTCCGCGTACTGCTGGCTCCCGGGCCGGATGAAGCACGTGCCCAGGATCCGCAGCAGGCACGCCATCACCTTGTCCCGTCCCAGCCCCGGCTTGCGCAGATCCGCCGCCACCCGCCGCCGCAGCTTCGGCAAGGCCCTCGCGAAGTCCACGACCCGCTTGAACTTCTCCGTCTCCCGCTTCCGGGTGAAGGACTCGTGGTAGCGGTACTGCCACCGTCCCGCGCCATCCTTCCCCATGGCCTGGAGCTTCGAGGTCGCCGACGGGCTGATCAGCACGTCCGTCCACGCGGGCGGTATCTTCAGCGCTTCGATGCGCTCGCGCTCCTGCGCGGGCAGCGGCTTGCCGTTGGGCTGCTGGTAGCGGAAGCCACGCTTGGGACTGCCGGCCCGGCGGATTCCCTGCTGCCGCAGTGTCTCGATGTGCGTCATGCCCGTGCTCGGCTCCCGGTCGTGCGCGCCGCGCGCCCGCCATCTGGAATGCCTGTGCAGCCCCGCCCACCCCGTCAACTTGGCCCCACCTCGACCCCCTGGAGGGCAGGCGGGCGGGAAATCGTCCGGAGGGACTGTCATGGGACTGTGAGCCTGGAATAAACTCCGAGTCCTCGATCCACTTGCAGGGCCGATGACCGAATTCCTCGACGCCATCCTCGCCTTCCCGACCGTCCTCTTCACCATCCCCCTGGGCGTGGTGGTGGGCTACTGGCTCACCGTCATGGTGGGCGCCGTGGGGATCGATCTCCTGGATGGGGACCTCGGTGACATGGCCCTGGGTGCCCAGGACGGTGCGATCGAAGGGGGCGTCAAGGCGGCGGTGGAGGGCGGCGCGAAGGCGGCCCTCGAAGGAGGCGCCAAGGCCGCGGTGGAGGGGGGCGTCAAGGGCGGGGCCAGCTTCCTGGAGGTGCTCGGCTTCGGTGGCGTCCCGGTGACGGTGTCCGTCAGCTTCGTGGTGTTCCTCTCCTGGCTGCTGTCGCTGGCCTTCGCCCGGCCCCTGAAGGAGGCCCTGGGGGCGCTCCCCGGCGCGCTCGTCACCGGAGGGCTCGCCGCCCTGTGCCTCGCGGTGGGCCTGATGCTCGCGGGACTGGCGGTGCGGCCCCTGCGGCCCCTGTTCGCCGTCCAACAGGCGCCCCGCCGCTCCGAGCTGATGGGCCGTGTCTGCGTCATCGCCAGCGGACGGGTGGATGGCAGGTTCGGCCACGCCACCTTCGAGGACGGGGGCGCCGGCCTCCTGCTCAACGTGGTGTGTGACAAGGCCAACGAGCTCAAGCGCGGCGAGAAGGCGCTGATCCTCGGCTACGACGCCGCGCGAGATGCCTACGAGGTGGAGCCCGTCGACTGGCTGCTCCCCGAGGAGGTGCAACACCTGAAGGATCCGCTCTCCGCCGCGGCGCTCGCGCGAGACAGGGCGCGCACGCGGTAGACGGCTTCATTTGACTCTCAGTGCCGCGCCGGGGGCTGTTCGTGGGGGAGCCCTGGCGCGTGATAGAAAACAGCCCTCCGATTCACTCGCTCGGGAAACGACACCGACATGGAATTGCCAATCGTCGCCTCCGGAATCGTCGGCGGACTCTTCTTCCTCTTCTGTTCCGCGTTCATCGTCTCCAGGTTCTACCGGCAGGTGGATCAGGGACGCGCGCTGATCATCAACCCGTTCAAGGGCGAGCCGATCGTCACCTTCACCGGCGCCATCGTGTGGCCGATCATCAACCGGGCCGAGGTGATGGACATCGCCCTGAAGACGATCGAGATCGATCGCCGCGGCAAGGAAGGGCTGATCTGCCAGGACAACATCCGCGCGGACATCAAGGTCACCTTCTTCGTCCGGGTGAACAAGACGCGCGAGGACGTGCTCAAGGTGGCCCAGTCCATCGGCTGCGCCCGCGCGAGCGACCAGGAGACGCTGGAGCACCTCTTCGAGGCCAAGTTCTCCGAGGCCCTCAAGACGGTGGGCAAGAGCTTCGACTTCGAGGAGCTCTACACCAAGCGTGACGCCATCAAGGACCAGGTCATCCAGGTGATCGGCAAGGACCTCAACGGCTACATGCTCGAGGACTGCGCCATCGACTTCCTGGAGCAGACTCCGGTCGAGATGCTGGACAAGGACAACATCCTCGACGCGCAGGGCATCCGGAAGATCACCGAGCTCACCTCCGTCCAGAACATCCACACCAACGAGTTCCGCCAGAGCGAGCGCATGGCCATCACCAAGCGCAACGTCGAGGCGGACGAGGCCATCTTCGCCCTCGAGCGCCAGCGCGCCGAGGCGGCCGCCAGGCAGAAGCGCGAGATCGAGTCCATCCAGGCCCGTGAGACCGCGGAGGCCGAGCGCGTGAAGGCCGAGGAGAACGCCAAGCAGCAGCTGGCGCGCATCAAGGCCGAGGAAGAGATCCTCATCAACGATCAGAACAAGCACCGCCAGGTGGAAGTGGCGCAGAAGAACCGCGAGCGCGTGGTGGGTGTCGAGTCCGAGCGCGTGGAGAAGGATCGCGCGCTGGAGGCCATCAACCGCGAGCGCGAGGTGGAGCTGTCGCGCATCGGCAAGGAGAAGCAGCTGGAGGCCGAGAAGAAGGCCATCGCCGACGTGGTGCGCGCCCGCATCGCCGTGGAGAAGACGGTGGCGGAGGAGGAGGAGCGCATCAAGGATCTGCGCGTGAAGGCCGAGGCCACGCGCCGCAAGGACGCGCTGCTCATCACCGCCGAGGCCCAGGCGCAGGAGAAGCTGGTCAAGGACATCAAGGCCGCCGAGGCGAGCAACGAGGTGTCCAAGTACGCGGCGAAGGAGAAGCTCACGCTGGCCGAGGCCGAGCTGCAGGCGTCGGACATGACGGCCAAGGCGAAGATGCGGCTGTCGGAGGGCATCCAGGCCGAGGAGGCCGCGCACGGCCTGGCCGAGGTGCGCGTGAAGGAGGCGGACGCGCTGGCCATCGAGAAGCAGGGCATGGCCACGGTGCGCGTGAAGGAGGCCGAGGCCGCCGTCATCGAGAAGCAGGGCATGGCGCAGGCCACGGTGCTCAAGGAGAAGGGCCTGGCCGAGGCCGCCGCCGCCCGCGAGAAGCTGATCGCGGAGGCCGCCGGTGAGAAGGAGAAGGGGCTGGCGCGCGCGAGCATCGGCGAGGCCGAGGCCCTGGCGATCCAGAAGCGCGGCGAGGCCGAGGCCGTCGCCATCCGCGAGAAGCTGCTCGCCGAGGCCAAGGCCATCGAGGAGAAGCTGCTCGCCGAGGCCCGGGGTCTGGCCGAGAAGGCCGAGTCCATGAAGCTGCTCCAGGGCGCCACCCGCGAGCACGAGGAGTTCCGCCTGCGCCTTCAGAAGGAGCGCGACGTGGAGCTGGCCTCCATCCAGGTCCGCAAGGACATCGCCGAGTCTCAGTCCAAGGTGCTCGCCGAGACGATGGGGCACGCGAAGATCAACATCGTGGGCGGAGACGGCCAGTTCTTCGAGCGCTTCATCAGGGCCATTTCGGTGGGCCAGTCGGTGGACGGCGTGCTCGATCAGAGCGAGACGCTGCGCAAGGCCTTCAGCGGCTACCTGAACGGCGAGAAGGATCTGCCGGCGGACCTCAAGGAGATCCTCTCCAAGCCGGGCCTGACCAGCGACGCGCAGAACCTGGCGATGGCGGCGCTGCTGCACCGCATGGCGCCGAACCCGGCCGCGGCCGCGGCCTCGAACCTCAAGTCGCTCGTGGAGGCCGAGCCCGCGGTCCGGGCGTCGGCTCCCGAGAAGACCCAGGGCTGATCAGCGCGGCAGCGACACGGAGCTCCATACCCTCACCCTCACCCTCTCCCAGGGGGAGAGGGGATCCCGTGTTCGTCCCTCTCCCTCTGGGAGAGGGTCGGGGTGAGGGTATGCGCAACCCGGGTTCCCCCCTTGGTACCCCTCCTTTACCGGTGAACTGACGATGGCAACTGAAAGCACCCCTCCCGCGTCGGGCGAGGCCACGCTGGAGGGCGGTAGCTACGAGGTCATCCGTACGCGCCTGCTGTCCCAGGCGGAGGCTCTCGGCGCGAGGGCCGAGGACCTCAACGAGCGGCGCAAGAAGCTCTTCGGCGGAACCGAGCTCACCGTCATCGGGAACGAGCGCGTCCGCACGGAGAACAACTGCGTCCCGCGCGACATCGTCGGAGTCGGGAAGTACCTGCTCTTCGGCTACACCGTCTTCATCGGCCTGAAGAAGGAGACGTCGGTCGCGGACGTCTTCTCGCTGCACAAGTTCGAGCAGACGGCGGAGGGCTTCGACTTCACGCAGGTTCCGCCGTCCGAGGCGGGCGGGTTCCTGCAGGATCCGCGCTTCGTCAAGGACTTCGGCGAACTCTACAAGTACTACAAGGACACGAAGCTCCTCCAGCTGCGCCGCAGCGAGACGAAGCTGCTGGCCATCTTCCAGACGGGCCAGTCGGCGCGGGACATCAAGGTGTTCCGCTTCGCGTTGGATGTGGAGGGCAAGGCCACCTACATCGACAACCAGGGCGAGCGCGATCACGTCTTCCCGCCGTCGCACGACTTCGAGTGGATGGTGGCGAGGCGGGAAAACTACGTGCTGGGCCAGCACCCCCACGTCAACGTGCTCGACCAGGTGTTCGTGGAGACGGTGAAGGGCGACCTCACGGTCAAGGTGGAGAACAACACGGCGGACGGTCTGGGCATCTACCGCGAGCCGGTGGACGATCCGGACCAGTCGCTCGACGACGCCGAGGTCGCGTATGCGCAGGTGGGCGGCCTCATCCTGCTGCGCGTGCTGCCGTTCCGCGAGCAGGCATACCGCTACCTCGTCTTCAATACGCGCACCCAGCACGTGGTGCGCATCGACGCCATCGGGCAGGCCTGCGTGCGCCTGCCCGAGGAGCAGGGCATCGTCTTCCCCGGCGGCTACTACCTGCAGACGGGGGGCTTCAAGGTCTTCGAGGGCATTGGCGAGGGCCTCCAGTTCAAGCGCGCCATCCGCTCGCCCAACGGCGAGGACGTCCTCTACGTCTTCTTCCGCCGGGACGAGGGCGCGTACGTGCTCTTCCCGTACAACCTCGTGCGCAAGGAGGTGCAGAACCCGCTGCTGGGGCACGGCTTCAGCCTCTTCGCGGACGGGCGCATGGCGCTCTTCCGAGCCACCTCCAACGAGCCCACCCGCGTGCACCCCATGCAGGTGTGGCAGACGCCCTTCGTCTCCGCCGAGCACGCGGCGAAGATGCCGCCCGCGCCCGGCTACCTGGGCAAGGTGGGCAACGCCGAGCTGGTGCGAGGCATCTCCGACGCGCTGACGCTCGTGCGCATGGCTCGCACGGACAAGCCCTCCCGCCGCACCTACGAGGACCTGGCGGCCGCGGCCACGCGCATGCTCGATGCCTTCTATTGGCTCGGGCACCAGGAGACGGTGCTGCAGGAGGGCATCGAGGCCCTGCGGCGCACCTCCGAGCTCATCATCGACGAGTTCGAGAAGGTGCTCGCCCTGCGCAAGCGCGCGACGGACGCCCTCTCCGGGGCCCAGACGGCCCAGGAGCAGGTGCTGCTGCGCGTGCGTCCCGAGGAGCTCCAGAGCGCCGAGGGCTTCATGCATGCCCTCTCGGACCTGCGCAAGCAGCGCGGCCAGCTCATCACGCTCAAGGAGATCCGCTACATCGACGTGACGCGGCTCGAGGCCCTCGAGAAGCAGGTCATCGAGGAGACCGACCGCGTCAGCGCCGACGCCGTGCAGTTCCTCCAGCGAGGCGAGGCGCTTCATCCCCTGGCCGAGCGCCTGGACGTGCTGTTGCAGAAGCTGGAGCCCATCCAGACGACGATGGAGCTGGCCCCGCTCGGTGAGGACATCGAGCAGGTGGCCAAGGGGCTGGAGGTGCTGAGCGAGACGGTGGGCGGCCTGCAGGTGGGAGATCCACTGGCGCGCGCGAAGATCCTCGAGGGCATCTCCGAGCTGTTCTCCCGACTCAACCGCGTGCGCGCGGGCCTGAACGTCAAGCGCAAGGAGCTGGTGGGCCGCGAGAAGCGGGCCGAGTTCGGCGCCCAGTTCAAGCTGCTCGGGCAGGCGGTGGAGAGCGCGCTGTCCGTGGCGGACTCGCCGGAGAAGTGCGACGAGGGCCTGTCACGCCTCACCGTGCAACTGGAGGAGATGGAGGGGCGCTTCGGCGAGTTCGACGAGTTCCTCGGCCCGCTCACCCAGAAGCGCGAGGAGTTGCTCGAGGCCTTCGGGCAGAAGAAGCAGGCGCTGGTGGACGAGCGCCAGCGCCGGGCACAGAACCTCTTCGGCGCGGCCGAGCGCATCCTCACCGGCGTCAACCGCCGGGCGAAGTCCTTCAAGGACGAGGACGAGCTCAACACGTACTTCGCGTCCGACTCGATGGTGCAGAAGCTGCGGCAGCTCGCCGAGCAGCTCCTGGAGCTCCAGGACAGCGTGCGCTCGGACGAGGTGCTCAGCCGCGTGAAGACGGCGCGTCAGGACGCCCTGCGCGCGCTGCGGGACCGGAACGACCTCTACGAAGAGGGCTCGGGCGCGCCGGTCATCAAGTTCGGCAAGCACCGCTTCAACGTCAACACCCAGCCGTTGGACCTGACGCTGGTGCCGCGCGACGGCGCGCTCTACCTGCAGCTCACCGGCACGGACTACGCCCAGAAGCTGGAGGAGCCGGAGCTGGGGAAGTACCGCGAACTCTGGGATCAGCACCTCGTCTCCGAGACGCCCCAGGTGTACCGTGCTGAATTCCTCGCCGCGCAGGTGCTGCTGGACGCGGAGGAGGGGAAGGGGAGCGTGACGCTCGCGGCGCTACACCAGGCGTTGCTGGAGCCGAACGGGCTGCTGGAGAAGGTGCGCGCGTACTCGGCGGACAGGTACGACGAGGGCTACGAGCGCGGCATCCACGACGCGGACGCGGCGGCCATCCTGGAGAAGCTGCTCGCGATGCACACGGGGGCGGGGCTCCTGCGCTTCGCGCCCACGCCGCGCGCCTGGGCGGCCCTGTTCTGGGTCTTCGGAGGCGAGGGCGACGAGAAGTCGCTCTTCCACCGCCGCGCGCGCAGCCTGCACCGGCTCCGGACGGCCTTTGGCGAGTCGGCGGAGCTGGTGGTTCTCGGCAACGAGGCGGGTGAGCGCATTGGCGCCTTCCTGAAGTCGGTGGGCGTGGAGTGTGGCCCCGCGGAGGCCCGGCTCGCCGGACGCTACCTGGTGGAGGAGCTGGGCGTGGATCGGCCCCGCTTCACCACCAGCGGCGAGGCGGTGGCGCTCAAGGACGCGCTGTTGTCCCAGCTGGACAGGGCGGGGACACGCTCGGCGTTCGAGGATGACCTGCGTGGCCTGGAGAAGAACCTGCCCGAGCGCCTGCGCGTGGTACGAGCGTGGGTGGACGCTTATCTGGCGCGGCGCGAGGGAGGCCCGGGTGCGGCGGCCCATGTGGCGGTGGAGGCGGCGGTGCTGCTGCTCACTGATCGCAAGGTGGATCGCGAGGTGGCCGGAGCCCTCACCTCGGCCGAGGTAACGGGGATGCTGGGCCAGCACCCGCGCATCCATGACCGGAAGCTGGCGCTGCGGCTGGACGAGTTCCTCGCCCGGCTGAGCGACTTCCGGCAGGTGCGCGTACCGGCCTACCACGCCTACCGCGCCCTGCTGCGGGACATCCTGGATCGCGAGCGCCGCCGGCTGCGCCTGGAGGAGTTCACGCCGAAGGTACTGTCGTCGTTCGTGCGCAACAGGCTCATCGACGAGGTGTACCTGCCGCTCATCGGAGCCAACCTGGCCAAGCAGCTCGGCTCGGCGGGGGAGAACAAGCGCACGGACCGGATGGGCATGCTGCTGCTCATGTCTCCGCCGGGTTACGGCAAGACGACGCTGATGGAGTACGTGGCGAGCCGGCTCGGGCTCACCTTCGTGAAGGTGAACGGTCCGGCGCTGGGCCACTCGGTGAAGTCGTTGGATCCGGCCGAGGCGCCCAACGCCACGGCCCGCCAGGAGGTGGAGCGCATCAACCTGTCCTTCGAGATGGGCAACAACGTGATGCTCTACCTCGACGACATCCAGCATACGGATCCGGAGCTGCTGCAGAAGTTCATCTCGCTGTGCGACGGCCAGCGGCGCGTCGAGGGCGTGTGGAACGGGAAGACGCGCACGTACGATTTGCGCGGCAAGAAGTTCTGCGTGGTGATGGCGGGCAACCCGTACACGGAGACGGGCGATCGCTTCCGCATTCCGGACATGCTGGCCAACCGCGCGGACACCTACAACCTGGGCGACATCCTGGATGGCAAGGAGGAGCTGTTCGCGCTGAGCTACATCGAGAACGCGCTCACGTCGAACGGCGTGCTGGCGCCGCTGGCCACGCGCGAGCCGGGTGACATCCACAAGCTCATCCGCATGGCGAAGGGCGAGGAGGTGCCCAGCGGCGAGCTGTCGTATGGGTACGCGGCGGCGGAGCTGCAGGAGATCGTCGCGGTGTTGCAGCGGCTGTTCCGGGTGCAGCAGGTGCTATTGAAGGTGAACCTGGAATACATCGCCTCGGCGGCGCAGGACGAGCGCTTCCGGACGGAGCCGGCGTTCAAGCTGCAGGGCAGCTACCGCAACATGGGGAAGATCGCCGAGAAGGTGGTGTCGGCGATGACGGACGAAGAGCTGGAGCGGTTGCTGGACGACCACTACCAGGGCGAGTCGCAGACGCTCACCACGGCGGCGGAGCAGAACCTGCTCAAGCTGCAGGAGTTGCGTGGGAGGCTGAAGCCGGAACAGGCGAAGCGCTGGGAGGAGATCAAGCAGGGCTTCGCGCGGGTGAAGAGGATGGGGGGGAAGGAGGACGATCCGGTGGCCCGGGTGACGGGGCAGCTGAGCGCGATCGAGGAGCAGCTCGGCTCGGTGGCTGGGGCGGTGGTGAGGGCGGCGGACCTGGCGCGCCAGCCGTCGGGACCGAGCCCGGTGGCCGAGGTGCTGCCGCGGGTGGAGTCGCTGCGCGAGGCGCTGCTGGAGCTGGCGAGGAGGGAGGTGCCGGCGCCGGTGGTGCAGGTTGCGCCTGGGACGGACCTGACGCCGTACCTGCAGCACCTGGCGAAGGTGCTGAGGGCGCTGGCGGAGCGCTCGGTGGCGGCACCGGCGCAGACGGCGGACCTTGGGCCGGTGATGGAGCAACTGACGCAGGCGGTGAAGACGATGGCGGAGCGCCAGCCGGTGGCGGCGCCAGCGTCCGGGCCACCCGCGGACCTGGGGCGGTACATGGAGCAGATGTCCCAGGCGGTGAAGGTGATGGCGGAACGGGCGCCCGCGCAGTCACTGCAACGGGCGGCCTCGGCGCCGCTGCCCGCGGACGTGGGCCGGCAGCTCGCGCTGGTGGAGAGCGCGCTGGCGCCGCTGGAGCGGATGGCGAAGAGGACGCTGCAGGGGGGAGAAGAAAGCCTCAAGGCGATGCAGGTCTGGCAGGCCGTCACGGAGGCCCTGGAGCTGATCCAGGCGATGCAGCGCTGAGCGCCCTCTCCCTTTGGGAGAGGGCCGGGGTGAGGGTATCGGGGACCCCAGGTTGTGACGGGTCTCCCTTCTCGGGAGCTATTCGTCCAGCTCTTCCAACGAAGGCAAACGAACCAGCACGCGGAGCCCGCAGTCGCGCGAGTACCCAATGGAGTACCTCTGGCCCGCGATCCCCAACTGCGCACCGTGAGGTGGCCTGGGGTGGGCACTCAGCCAGGTATCGGCCTGCTCTCGCGTGGCGAAGGAGCGGAGGGGGAAGAAGGAAGCCTTCGAATCAAAACTCTCGACAAAGTGCTCGAAGGCGGCCAACTGCCCGCTCTCCACGATGAAATGGAGCGCGAGCAAGGTGGAGTCGATGCTCTCCATGTCCGTGGGAGCATGGGCATACTGACGTGCTTGGTGGAGAACGCCGATGGCCTCATTCATGAGTGGGTTTGAGACCTGCCTGGGTGTGTCCAACTCGGTCTTGTCAGGAACACGGACCAGAAACCGGGTACCGCGTTCGAGCGAATAACCGACGGAGTACAGGTGACCTGCGATGGCCACCTTGTGCGCATGGCGAGGATCCATGGGCTGCTGCAACCACGCCTCTGCCTGTTCCCGTGTGTCAAAGGATGGGGACAAGGTGGTAGATGCGCCCTCGCCGAGACAAGCGAGGTAGTCCTCGAAGTTGTGCAGGTGCCCGCTGCCCCAGATGAAATGGAGCGCGATCGCAGCGGTCCTGAGCGGCTCCGATCCTGAGGGGGAGCCCATGTTCTTCTGGAGCAGCCCCAGTATGGCCACGTGGCCGATACTCCGATTGGAGCGCCTGTACACACGGTCGCGTTCAACGGATGGTTTGCCCATCAACGCAGGTGGTCATGGGGCTTCCCTTCACACCAGTTAAAAAACCTACATGGCGGCATCACCGTCCGACTGCGGGGCAGTCCTTGTTCCATCGACAAGGGGGCGGATAAGACGGGGCCTCGGAGAGGGCAAGACGATGAACGTGCTCGTAACGGGGGCCACGGGCCTCATTGGGAACGCGATTGTCCGGCGGTTGAAGGAGCGGGGAGGCCGGGTGCGAGTGCTGGTGCGCGATCCGGAGCGGGCCGCGCGCGTCCTACCGGCGGGCGTGGAACCGGTACGCGGTGACGTGACGGTGCCGGACTCGCTGCCAGCGGCCATGAAGGACGTGGAGTGGCTGTTCCACGCCGCGGGCATGCCCGAGCAGTGGCAGCCGGATGCATCCATCTTCGACCGGGTGAACCGCCAGGGAACGGTGAACGTGCTCCGGGCCGCACTGGCGGCGCGGGTGAAGCGGGTGGTGTACACCTCGACGATGGACGTCTTCGCCGCGCCACGTGGGGGCACGCTGGTGGAGACGAACATCGACACCGAGCCGAAGCCCACCGCCTACGAGCGCTCCAAGCAGGACGCGGAGCGGGAGGCCGAGGCCATCCGGCGCGAGGGGCTCGAGCTCGTCTACGTCAATCCAGGCGCGGTCTACGGGCCGAGCCCCGTCCACGTGGGCCTCAACTCGTTCTTCATCCAGGTGCTCGACCGGAAGGTGCCGGCCCTGCCTCCCGGGGGGATGCCGGTGGCGTACGTGGACGGGGTGGCGGATGCGCACCTCGCGGCGGCCGAGCGCGGCATTCCGGGGGAGCGCTACCTCCTCGCCGATACCCATGTGAGCAACGCGGAGCTGGCGCGGGAGATCCTCCGCGTGGAGGGGGCGGGAGGGCGCGTGCCTCCCACCGCGCCCGAGGCGCTGATGAAGCTGCTCTCCGCGGTGTCCGCGCCCCTGGCGAGGACCTTCGGCTTCACGCCGCTCATCGCGCCGGGGCAGCTCTCGTTCCTGCTCTGGGACGCGCGCGTGGACGCGAGCAAGGCGCGGCGCGAGCTCGGCTTCACCCCCAGTCCGCTCGCCGAGGGCGTGGAGCGGACCGTGACCTTCCTGCGTGAGGAAGGGCTCGTCCGCTCCGTGCGCCAGTAGGCGCCCCCGCGCGCGAACTCCTTCCCCGGGCCACCAGCCCGGGGGTACGGTGCGTCCCCGAGCGCTCCCTGGCGGGCCCGCTCCTCGCGTCCCCCCATCCCGTTGTGCCCGCCCGTGCTTCCGAGGCCCCGTATGTCCCGCGCCACCCCTGACTTCGATCCCGCGTCCGTGGACGTGGAGGGCTTCCTGAACGATCTCCGCGCGCTGCGCGCCGAGATCGACGCCTCCGTCAGTGAGGCGGACCATGCGCACCTGCGGCGCATCGAGCGTTGGGGCCGCACGGCCACGGTGCTCGGACTGGCCACGTGCTGGCTGATGCCCAACCCGCTGAGCGCGGTGTCCCTGAGCCTCGGCCGCTCCACGCGCTGGCTGCTGATGCACCACGTGGGACACCGCGGCTACGACCGTGTCCCGGGCGCTCCCGTCGAGCGCACCAGCAAGGGCTTCGCCAAGGGAGGGCGCCGCTACCTCGACTGGCTCGACTGGATGCTCCCCGATGCCTGGGTGTTCGAGCACAACGTGCTCCACCACTCGCACACCGGAGAGGACGCGGATCCGGACCTGCTCGAGCGCAACGCCGAGGGCACCCTGCGCAACCCGGAGCGTCCCCTCGCGCTGCGCTACCTCCAACTCGGGCTGCTCGCGATCACCTGGCGGGCCAGCTACTACGCCCCGGAGACGCTGGCCTCGCTCCGGCGCAAGCGCCGTCCGGACGGCCCGCTCACCCGTGAGGAGTGGCGCGAGGTGTTGCTGCGCGGCTACGCGCCCTACATCGCCTGGAACTTCGTCCTGTTGCCCTCGCTCTTCCTGCCGCTGGGCGCCTGGGCCGGCTTCAGCGCCCTGTGCAACTCGCTCATGGCAGAGGCGCTCACCAACCTGCACACCTTCCTCGTGGTGGGGCCCAACCACACCGGCGAGGATCTGTACCGCTTCGACTCCGCGCCGGAGGGCCGCGGCGAGCGCTACCTCCAGCAGGTGCTCGGTAGCGCCAACTACCGCACCGGTGGCGACCTGAACGACTACCTCCACCTGTGGCTCAACTACCAGATCGAGCACCACCTCTTCCCGGACCTGTCGATGCTCCAGTACCAGCGCGTGCAGCCGAAGGTGCGCGCGCTGTGCGAGAAGTACGGCATCCCCTACGTGCAGGAGAGCGTCTGGACGCGCGCGCGGAAGATGGTGGACATCGTGGTGGGCAAGAGCTCCATGAAGCGGCTCGCGCGCCGTGAGGAAGCCTCGGCTCCCGGTCCGATTCCCGACGTGGCGTGATAGGGTGCGCTCCCGTGCACACCATCTTCGTCATGATCAAGTGTGAGCTGGGGCAGACCTACAAGACCGCGGCGATGATCGTCGACCAGGTCGACGAGGCCGCGGAGGTCTACTCCACCTCGGGCGGGTACGACCTGCTGGCCAAGTTCCACCTCGACAAGGAACAGGACATCGGCCGCTTCGTCACCGAGCGCATCCAGACGCTCCCCGGCATCAAGGACACCTACACCATCACCACGTTCAGCGCCTTCTGAACGGACGGGACAGCTGGGTAAGCCCGGTTCTCTGGGAACAATACGCAGTGTGTGAGAGTCTGCGGTTTCCAGTGAAACCGGAAAAGTGTGCAATAGAATAAAACTTGTGCTTTATAGTGGTCGCTATCGACTTGGAGTCGGCCCGGAGCTCTGGGAGGACGTCCAGGAGGACATGTGACCACATCTACCGCCCCCATCCGTTTCATGCTCTTCCCCTCGCTGGGGGAGGTGCGCGAGCACGTTCGGGTCGATCTGTTCGGACGTGCGCTGTCCGAGCGGTTGGGCCGCCCGGTGGTGGTGGAGCTGGCGCCCACGTACGAGGCGCTGGAGGCTGAGCTGGCGGCGGGCCGGGTGGACATGGCCTGGGGCACGTCGGAGCAGTGCACGGCCTTCGAGCCGCGGGCGCGGGCGGTGCTGCGCGCGGTGCGCTCGGGGAGCTGGCACTACCACTCGGCGCTGGTGTGCCGCGCGGACGCGCCCCTCACGCTGGAGACGCTCGAGGGCAAGCGCGCCGCGTGGGTGGCTCCGCGCTCGACGGGCGGACACCTGCTGCCCATGCGCTTCCTGGAGTCGCGGGGGCTGCGGCCGGAAGAGGTCCTCTCGGAGCAGCGCTTCCTGGGCACGTACCGCAAGGCGCTGCAGGCGGTGCTCTCCGGCGAGTCGGACGTGGCCGCCATCTTCTCCAACCACCCGGACGAGCATGCCATGCGGGCCACCCTGGCCTCCTACCTGGGGGCCGATGCGCCCAGGCTCGTCCCGTTCGTCTTCACCGAGGCCACGCTGTCCGACGGCATCATCCTCACCCGGCGCCTGTCCGAGGAGGACGCCGCCGCGCTGGTGTCCGTGCTCACGCGGATGAACACCGATGGCTCGGGCCTGGAGATGCTGATGGGGCCCTTCCGGGTGGAGGGCTTCGTGCTCCCGTCGTCGGAGGCCCGGGTGGGGACTCCGGCGCGGCGGGCGTCGCGGAGCGCGGAGTACGTGGCGGCGGAGCTGGATGGGGAGCTGCGGTGCCTGCGGCTGTTCTCGCCCTCGGGCAGGGTGTTTGGCCGGGACGTGAGGGGGGCCGAGGGCCGGACGCTGACGGAGGTACTTGGGGCGGAGGCGGCGGAGCCGCTGATGGCGCTGGTGCGCGCGGTGCGCCACGGAGGCGAGGGAGGCCGGCTGGAGTATTGCCTGGAGATCGAAGGCGAGACGCGCTGCTACGCGGCGGAGATCACCCCGTGCACGCCGGCTCCCGGAGATGCTGGGGAGCGCCTGGGCCTGCTGGTGCGAGACGTGTCGGGCATGCGCGCGCTGGAGGAGCCGCTGTACCGGCTGGCCTCCTTCCCGTTGCTGCACCCCGAGCCGCTGCTGGAGCTGGGCATGGACGGGGCGCTGCGCTATGCCAACCCGGCCTCGCACAAGGCCTTCCCGGATCTGGTGATGCGGGGCGCGGAGCACCCGTTGATGGAGGCGGCGCTGGCGTGGGCCTGGCGTGGCGCGGCCTCGGGCGAGCCCGCGCCCACGGTGCACCTCGATGGCCGGTACTGGGAGCTGACGGTGGCGCAGCTGTGGGATCCGCCGGGCCTGCGGGTATTCGCCAAGGACGTGACGCTGCGCAAGCAGATGGAGGCACGGCTCATCCAGGCGGATCGCCTGTCGGCACTGGGCTCGCTGGCTGCGGCGGTGGGGCACGAGATGAACAACCCGCTGGCCTTCATGCTGGCCAACCTGACCTTCGTACGCGAGGAGCTGGAGCGGCTGGGGGAGTTGCTGCGCGAGCGGGGCGATGCCCAGGCGAAGGAGCTGGATGATGTGCTGGAGGCCCTGGCCGAGACGTCGGAGGGGGCGAGCCGGCTGAAGCACATCGTGAGGGATCTGCGGACGCTCTCGCGCAAGCCGCCGGAGCACCAGGCGCGGGTGCAGGTGCAGCCGGTGCTGGAGAACGCGCTGAAGCTCATCCGCGGCGAGCTGCACCACCGGGCGCGGTTGGAGAAGGACTTCCACGACGTGCCGGCGGTGGACGGGGACGAGGCGCGGCTGAGCCAGCTCTTCCTCAATCTGCTGCTCAACGCGGTGCAGTCGATGGATGCGGGGGCGGCCGCGGACAACGTGCTGCGGGTGGCCGCCTACACGGGGCCGGACGGGGAGGTGGTGGTGGAGGTCCAGGACACGGGCAAGGGCCTGCGGCCCGAGTTGCTCTCACGCATCTTCGAGCCCTTCGTCACGGCGCGGCCGAGCAGCACGGGCCTGGGGCTGTCGGTGAGCCACGCCATCGTGACGAGCCTGGGCGGCACGCTTCGCGCGGAGAGCCGCGAGGGGCGGGGCACCCTGCTCACCGTCACGCTGCCTCCGGCGGCCGAGCTGGCCTCGCCGTACCCGGCCCCGGCCCTGCTCGCGGGGTAGGGTTTCCTACTCCCAGGCGAACTCCACCTCGTTATCCAGGGGCCCGACCTGACGGCCGCGCACCCAGGCGCCCTGGATCTTCAAGGTGCGGAACAGGCTCATCAACCCGGCCTCGTGGCTCACGTAGAGCAGGAAGTCGCGCTTCGTGGAGAGGACGCCGCTCTTCGGGCTCGTCCACCGCACCGTGCCCTCCCCGAAGGTCGTCACCGCCCGGAAGGCCATCGGTACGTGATCGATCAGTTGCTTCGGCCCCTGCCGGGTCAGCGCCAGGAACGCTCTGCCCACGACGGAGGACAGGAACTCCGGAGCCAGCCCCCGCCCGATGCGTCGCACCGCGGCATCGAAGCCGCCGTACTTCTCGCTCAGCATCCACGCCGTGGTGTACAGCACCCGGAGGTGGTTGCCGACGGGGTAGTAGAAGAAGCTGTGGATGCTCTTCTCCGCGATCTGCTGGAGGCAGTGCTTCACCGCCTCGTCACCCAGCTCCTGCCGCAGTGCCCCCAGCATGTTGTTGATGGCGAACCCGCGCACGGTGTCCGCGGGAGTCGCCAGCGACAGCCGCCGCTGCAACTCCTCTTTCGTGCCGAGGCCAGAGTCTTCGTCGCAGGAGGCTTGACCGCCGATCATCTGCTCACGTTCCCGTTAGAGACGGAAGACTGTAGCTTGTCTGGAATACCCGAACCATGCCCCCCCACGGCCAACGCCTGGAGAGGGAGCGGGCAGGTGGGAGCGGCCGTGGCTCAGCCCCGGAGGGCGTCGCGCACCTCGTCGAGATCGCCGAACACGAAGCGCTTGCGCCGCCCGTCATGACCCAGCCACCGCTGCAACAGCGCGATGTAGGCACGCCCACCTTGGGAAGCACGGCCGTGCCCACGTCGAGGCTCAGTGCCATGCGCTCCACCTGGCCGGCCACCCGGGCGAGCATGGCCTCCAGACCGCGGGCGGGAGGGGCTCTCCCCAGAGCAGTGCCAGGGACTCCCTCCAGGTGGTGCGAGTCCCGCTGGTCGTACTCGATGAAGAAGGAGGCATGCCGGGGCCGCCGGTGCTCGGTAATTCCTCTCACCGGCGACGATTGAGAATGTAAAAAGTGGCCCGAATGGGTGTCAAATCATTCGGAGCGATCGTCATGCGAGGGATGGATGTGATGGCTCCAGCGCGCCCCATCCGGACCGGTTCTCCTCCCGCCCGCGCCAGGGCCTCTCCCACATAGGCTGTCACCCATTGGGAGCTGATGACGTCCCGGTTCCCCACCACGAAGCGGAAGCGGAAATCCAGCCATCGTCCGTCTCTTGACGACAGGAAGCACGAGATCGCCGAGCTGCGGATCGGTTGAGGGGAGGGGACGGGAAAACAGCCTCATGGCGAAAAACCCGACAGACTGAAAATGTTTGATTGATCAAACAGATCAGATCATTTTCAGGGAATACTCGCACCCGGGGATGCCATGAAGAGAAGACTCTTGTCGGCGGTCCTGTTCACGATGTCGTTTCTTGTTTCACCCGGTTGCGCGGAGGACAGTGCTTCCGCGCCACAGGAACTGGAGCTGGACACTTCGGATTCGGGCACACCGGTCGGGAGCTCCACGGACGCGGAGACGGATGCGGGGTCGGATGCGGGCAGCACGCTGTCTCCCTTTGGCCTGGATGCCCGCCCCTCGAACACCACCTGCATCGCTCCGGCGCGTCCCGTGGAGAGCACGGGCGTCACCACGCAGCCCGCGTTCTCCAGGCTGACCTTCAACCAGCCGCTCTTCGTCCTGCAGGCACCCGGTGACGCGTCCCGCGTCTTCGTGGTGCAGCGCGGGGGCATCGTCCGGGTCTTCGCCAACAACGACACGGTGAGCACGGCTTCGACCTTCATCAACATCACCAGCCGGGTGAACTCCGGCGCGGGTGGCGAGGCCGGGCTGTTGGGCATGGCCTTCCATCCCCGGTTCGCCACCAACCGGGAGGTGTTCCTCTCGTATACGGGCTATGGCGGGACGACCAACCTGCGCTCCGTCATCTCCCGCTTCAAGAGCCTCGACAATGGCGCGACGCTGGATCCCAACAGTGAGCAGGTGCTCCTCACGGTCGAGCAGCCCTACAACAACCACAACGGCGGTGGCATCGCCTTCGGGCCGGATGGCTACCTCTACATCGGCCTGGGGGATGGGGGCTCCGGTGGCGACCCGCAGAACAACGCGCAGAACCTCAACAGCCTGCTCGGCAAGTTCCTGCGCATCGACGTGAACGGCGCCGCTCCTTACGCCATCCCTCCCACCAACCCCTTCAGCCGGGGCGGTGGCAAGCCGGAGATCTACGCCTGGGGTCTGCGCAATCCGTGGCGCTGGAGCTTCGACCGGGCCACCGGTGAGCTCTGGGTGGGAGACGTGGGGCAGAACGCTCTCGAGGAGGTGGACCGCGTCGTCCTCGGTGGCAACTACGGCTGGCGCATCATGGAGGCGGACCAGTGCTACAACCCGAAGCCGTGCAGCAGCGCCGGACTGATTGGTCCCATCGTCCAATACCCGCGCAGTGAGGGCGCTTCCATCACTGGCGGCTACGTCTACCGTGGCACCGCCATCCCCGCCCTGGTGGGGCGCTTCATCTACGGCGACTACGTCTCCGGCAGGATCTGGGCGGTGAAGAACGACCCCACCACCGGCACGGCCTCGCCGCAGCTCCTGGTGGACACCACCTTCGGCATCTCCTCCTTCGGGGAGCTGGCCAATGGAGAGGTGCTGCTGACGGACATCAACAGCGGCAAGCTCCACAAGCTGGTGCCGTCCGGCACGCTCCCTCCCGACACCTTCCCCAAGAAGCTGTCGGAGACGGGCTGCGTCAATCCGGCCAACCCCCAGCAGCCCGCCTCCGGGCTCATCCCGTATGATCTCAACTCCCCGCTCTGGTCGGATGGCGCGGACAAGCAGCGCTTCCTCGCCATCCCGGACGGGACGCGGATCCACGTGAACGCGGACGGGGACTTCGAGCTGCCGGTGGGGACCGTGTTGATGAAGACGTTCTCCCTGGGAGGCCGGCGCGTGGAGACGCGGCTCTTCATGCGCCACCCGGACGGGAGCTGGGGCGGCTACAGCTACGAGTGGAACGAAGCGCAGACGGACGCCACGCTGCTGCCCTCGAACAAGACGGTGCGGGTCGGCACCCAGGACTGGTACATCCCCAGCCGCGCCGAGTGCGTCCGGTGTCACACCAGCGCGGCGGGGTTCTCGCTGGGGCTCGAGCTGGGACAGCAGAACCGGGACTTCACCTATCCCTCCACGGGCCGCACCGCCAACCAGCTCGTGACGCTGGCGCACATCGGCATGTTCGATGCCGCGCTCCCGGGCGAGCCCTCGGCCCTGCCGCGCTACCCGCCTCCGAGCGGGAGCGATGCCGTGGAGAGCCGGGCCCGCTCCTATCTGCACGCCAACTGCTCGGGGTGTCACCGCCCGGGTGGGTCGGGCCGGGGCAACGCGGACCTGCGCTTCGGCACGCCGCTGGCCCAGGCTGGCCTGTGCAACGTGACGCCCGAGCAGGGCTCCCTGGGCATCACCAACGCGAAGCTGGTGGCTCCCGGTGATGCCTCGCGCTCCATCGTGTCGGTGCGGATGCACGCGCTGGATGCCTACCGGATGCCACCGCTGGCCAGCCGCGTGGTGGACACGGCGGGCACCGGCGTGATCGATGCCTGGATTGGCTCGCTCACCGGCTGTCCGTGAAGCGCGGCGAGGGCAGGTGTGACCGGGGCGTAGAGGGGGTTGACCCGAAGTGACCGGCTTTCCCCTCTACCCACCCGAATCCCGGAAGTCCTCGGAGCCCCATCGTGAAACGCCTCCCCGCTTCGCTGTCCTTCGTGTTGCCCTTGCTCTTCGCTACCCCCGTCCTGGCACAGAACGCGCCCGCGACCTGGACGGAGCACTGGTTCGAGCACAACCAGACCGTCACCCGCGTCTATCAGGACAATGACGTGGCCATCTATTTCGACTCGGCGGTGAACCCGTCCATCACGTGGCCCAACACCTTTGTCCGCGACGCGTGGAAGTACACCAAGAAGACCTACGGGCACTTCGGCACGAACCCGCAGCTCTACGCCATCTTCCACGCGGGCAAGTACGGCGGTGGGCACCCCTCCACGTACTTCGACGCGAGCCATGACTACCGCAACGTGATCGACGTGGGGCACGGCTCCGCCACGGCCTGGACGAGTGGCTCCGGCTGGGACCTGGATATCGTCGCCCACGAGATTTCCCACATCGTGGAATTGGGGAGCAAGGGCGTGCACGGCTCGCCCGCCTTTCCCCGGTGGGGCGACAGCAAGTGGGCGGAGATCTTCGTCTATGACCTCTACGTGGGGATGGGCCGCACCAGTGATGCGAATCGCGCGTACAACGAGAACATCAACAAGGTGGACAGCTTCCCTCGGGCCAACACCCGCTGGTTCAGGGATTGGTTCTATCCCATCTACTCGAATTACGGCGGCTCCTCGGTGCTCAACCGGTTCTTCGTCCTGCTCGCGCAGTACTTCCCGAAGAGCAACAACAACTATCCGCGGGACATGAACTGGGGCGAGTTCGTCCACTTCTGGAGCGGCGCGGCGGGTGTCAATCTCAAGACCCTGGCCACCTCCGCCTTCGGATGGCCCGCCGAGTGGGAGACGCAGTTCGTCCAGGCGCAGCGTGACTTCCCTTTCACCTACACCAACCCGGGCCCCACGGCCGTCTCCGTGTTCCAGGACCAGAACCACGGCGGTTATGGCGCGGCCCTGCCCGTGGGCCGCTACACCCTGTCGGCCCTGAATGCCTGGGGCGTGCGCAATGACGACATCACCTCCCTGAAGGTCGCCAGCGGCTACCAGGTCACCCTGTACGCCGATGACAACTTCGGCGGGGCCAGCCTCACCAAGACGGCGGACGATGCGTCGCTCGTCGATGACGGGTGGAACGACCTGGTGTCCTCGCTCGTGGTGAGCGCGTCGGGGACGTCGAACCCCGGAGTCCTCATCCAGGCGGAGGCCTACAGCGCGATGAGTGGAGTCAGCATCGAGGCCAACTCCGATTCGGATCGTGGCTCGAACGTGGGCTACATCGATACGGCCGATTGGATGGCGTACAACGGCATCCAGTTCCCGTCCTCTGGCGCGTACAAGGTCGAGTACCGCGTCGCCAGCCCGTCCGGTGGCAGCCTGTCGCTGGACCTGAACGCGGGCACCACGATCCTCGGGACGGTGAGCATTCCGGCGACGGGTGACTGGCAGAGCTGGACCACCGTCTCGCATACCGTCAACGTGACGGCCGGCACCTACAACGTCGGCATCTACGCCCAGGCGGGCGGCTGGAACTTCAACTGGTTCCGCATCACGAAGCTCTGAGTGCCTGACGGAGTCCGGGCTCGCCCTTCCATCGAGCCCGGATGTCCTCCCGGTCTATGATGCGAGGCGTGATGCGCTCCTCGCGAAGATGGTCTCTTCTCCCGGCTCCCTCCCGGCTTCGTGGGGGAGGGCTCTTGCTTCTGGTGTTCGTGCTGCTCGGAGCCGCACCCGGAGGAGCGGCTCCCGGCGAGGAAGTGTGCGCGACGGTCGAGGCCTGTGTCGCGAGGCTGGTGGAGCTCGGCTCCGCGCGGGGACCCCAGGGTGGCATCACGAATGAGGATGAAGCCCTGGGCCGGGCGTTGGCGAAGCTGGGGCCGGACGCATTGCCTCGGCTGACGGCGCTGCTCGAGCACCGCCATCCTCAGGTGCGTGAGAGCGCGGCATACGCGCTCGGCTTCTTCGACGAAGCCGCGAAGCCGGCGATCCCGGCGCTCACCCGGGCCGTGAAGAACAAGGTGCTCTGGGCGGCCTGGGCGCTGGGTCGCACGAAGGACGCATCGGTCATCCCCACGCTCAGGCAGATGTTGCTCCGAGGTGACATGGGGGTCGTCCAGTTACTGGAGGACTTCGGTGAAGCGGGCGTGGCCGTTCTCGTCGAGGCGCTCGAGGACAGGAAGACCTCCACCAAGGTGCTGCGAGTCATGCTGGACGAGCTCGACAGCCGCCGCGGGGCCCCACCTGTCACGGCTCCGGTGGTGCCCCGTCTGGCCGCCGTGCTCGCCGATGCCAGGCGTCCGCCATTGGCCAGGAGGGTGGCGATCCTCTGGCTGGCGCACATCGGTCCGGCGGCGAGCGAGGCCATTCCCGAGCTCCGGAAGGTACGCGATGCATCTGGCGACGAGCAGCTGCGTGACGCCGCGTCCGATGCGCTGACGGCGATGGGGGAGGGCGACGTGGTGGCCAACCTCATCCGCGCGCTGGACAACCCGGATGGAGTCGAGCGCGGGGGGGTGTTCGCCAACCTGGGGCGGCTGGGCCCGGCGGCGACGCCCGCGATCCCCCGGCTCTCCGAGCTGCTGCGAACCGCCAGGGATTGGGAGGCTCGGGAGCGGGCGGCTGAGGCGTTGGGGTGGACGCGCTCGCCCGATGCGGTGCCCGTGCTGCTCGAGGCCGCCCTGGGGGAGCTCTCCTGGCGTGTCCAATACGAGGCCGTGACGGCCTTGGGGCGTGTCGGCTCGGCGGAGGCACTCCCGATGCTCGCCGCCTTGCGGCGGGAGCACTGGTTCGGTCCGGTCCGCCGTGCCGCGGAGAGAGCCATGGAGGCCATCGAGCTCGCGAGCCGGGCTCCCCGTCCGATGCACCACTCCCAGGGGTTCTGGAAGGAGCGCTGGGCGGCGTGGGATGAGCGAAGGGCGTCTCCCGAGGAGCGGTGCTGGGACGAGGAAGCCAGGCAGTGGCGGGTTCGCAAGGGGGAGCGCTGGCTGACCCTGAAGCCGGTGGATCGGCCGCGGCGGCCCGACACGTTCCAGAACTTCCCATACCCCGAGCTGCGCAGTGCCCAGACGAGCTTCCACCGTGTGGAGGGAGGGTGGCTCATGGGGGTGGACAAGGGAGAGTTTGGCGGCGCGCTGTGGTTCCTCGCGGAGGACGGGAGCAAGACGCCCATCCTGGAGACGGAGGAGGAGTCCTTTCTGGGTTTCGCGGAGCTTCCCGGCAGACTCCTGGCGTTCACGGGGATGGCGCACATGGGGCTCAATGAGGGCTTTGCCCACACGCTCACCCGCGAGGGTGATGGCACCTGGACGCTCCACCATCTGGCACAACTGCCCGGGTTCCCGAAGGCCTGGCGGATCGACGCGGATATCACCCTGGTGGTGGCGACGGGGAGCGGGGTGGTGGAGCTCGCCTACACCGGGGTGCAGCGGATGCTGCCCTGCCCGTGAACGAGGGCGGCAACCCGTTCGGCCTCGACGGGTTGCCGCTCCCGCCTGTCAGTGGGGCCTACTCGGCGAGGATGCGGCGGCAGATACCGCCCGGTCCACCGTCACAGTAGTAACCCTTGGGGCACAGGCCCTCGGTCCAGGCGCATCATTCCCGAATGCGGTCACGCCCCGAGCCCGAGTCCGCCCGTAGCCTCGTGTCCGGCCTCCTTCTCGGAGGCGCATTGCTCCTGGGCCTGGCCTTCCTGGTGATGTGGCCGTTCAGCTACTGGCGCTACACCTCGTTTGGCGTCGACGTGGATCGTGCCGAGGGCGCCGCGATCCTTCAGACCCATTATCGCCTCCGGTGGCCGGGAAACGGCGCTTTCCTGATGGGGGCCGACGTGTTCCGGCGTCTCGGGCCGGGGCCTCTGGATCGTTTCGATCTTGGGGGCGCCTTCTTTCGAGCGCCCCGGAAGCCGCCGGAGCGGTCTGTCTGGAACCGGATGGGGTTCTGGCTCATCAGTGACGAGAGCCAGGGTGGAGCGGACACCGCCCGGGACGCGGTGAAGGTGCGGTCGTTCTGGGTGGGCGTCCCGAGCTGGGTGCCTCCGTTGCTGCTGGGGCTGCTGCCTGCTCGATGGTGGATTCGAAGGAGGCGGCACATGATGCCGCCACGCTCGACATGGCGAGGAATGACTACGCACACCGTCGTGGGCTTCTTGCGGATGAAATCCGGTCAATGATCTCCTGCTCGGGTTGATTTTACGACATCTCGAATCGCCGTGCATACATACGCAACAGACTGGCTGTTGAGTTCGTCTTCACCTCGAAGCAGTAGATGTCCGACAGGTCCACTCCCAATACGGCCCACTTCTGCTGCAACTCGCGCAACGCTGGCGAGTCCTCGATGCATTGGCCTTCGCGAATACTTTCAGGCGCCCGCACGCCAAAGTTCATCAAGGCCTCGAAAGCGTAGCAGTCCAGAAAGCGAACCGATTGAATCCGCCCATTCGGCCACTGAATGTGCAAGGCTACCTCGTCACAGTCGCCGGGGTTTCTCCTGTCGACGAAGACGTCCAACAGAACGGCATCGTGCCAGTCCAGTAAATCGAAAGACTCTTTCATGTCGATCTTCATGGATTGAAGCCTGGGTCCTTGTCACTTGATCTCGGGCTGTGATGCGTGCCTTTCCCGTTGAGATGATAGTGACTGTAGTTGGGTCCTTTTTTGCCGGGAGGCGTAGCCGGGTCGATCCGCAATCGCTCGGTGAACTTCCCATCAACGATCTCGCCATAGCTGCCGGAGCGGTGAGGATTTATGGGGCCTTTGGGAACAGCCATCCTTATGCGGGACCGAACTCGCCATCTCGTCCTCCTTATCGATTCACCGGCCAGTGCGCCGCTGGCGAGTCATAGGGAACCACATTGCCTTGAAGGTCGAGGCTACGGAAGGGTGTCTGACACCTCCGAACATGGGACAGGCCGAAAGTACATCCAGCAGTCTGCAGGCTGCTGCGCAGTCTGAGCACGCAATTGCTCGACGAACTCCAACCAAGACCTGACTACAGGCAGGTTACGATGGTCATCACCAGCCCAGCAGATGAAATCTACTCCCTTCTGAATTAACAATCTAGCAAATCGAGAAAACTCGATACCCTCGACATCTTCGCCCCTGCGCTGGGCATCCCAGGCAGCATTCATGAAGGATTCTGCGGCTCCTTCCAGATCCACGACAAGGCGGCAATTATCAGTCGAGCCAAAGTACTCCCGCGCAACACGAGACAAAAAATCCTCGCTGGTATCAATCTTACGGAGACGAATGCCTCTGGGACATGGAATTCCGTCAACCGCTCGAACCATCACAAACTGTGACATTCTACTACCCCCCTCGGTCGGAACGGTCAGTGCGTAGCCTGAGACTGCCGTCCTTCAGGCCTTTATCCAGTCGCCGCATGGTTTTCATCCTTCTGCGGGACCGAACTCGAATGCTTTGGCCTCGAACTTCACCTTCACCATGAAGGCATCCGGATCCGTTCCTCCGGTGAGATCGAGGTAGAACTCGATGTACTCGCGATCTGCACTGGCCACCGCTCCGAAATCCACTACGGTGGAGTTCAGCTGGTAGCGGCCGCCTTCGCAGGTGATCGACCGTACCCCTTGAAGGCGGAGCAGGGCCGGCGCGAACCTTGCTTCGGCATCGAAGATGCTGGCTCCCTCGGCCCTGAGCACCTTGCCTGCGTTGAACTTCAGCAGGCATTCTGCTTCGCCGATCTTCAGCTCTACCTGTTGAAGCAGCGAGTCGCCAAGGTACAGCGTATTGAAGCGGCTTATGATCTTGGTTCGCTCCATCGCGTCCTCCTTATCGATTCACCGGCCAGTGCGCCGCCGGCGAGTCATAGGGAACCACATTGCCTTGAAGGTCGAGGCTGGGTCCGCGTTCGTTCACACCAGGGCCGGGTTGGAACCCGTGACCGTGTGACTTTGAGTAGTTTCGATGTGGACCGTGGAGTTGTTGCGCGGGCGAGCCATTGGGAAACCGCGTCTCGACGAACGTTCCCGACGGATTGCCTACGGTCACCCCGCCGGCCGGCTCAATCATCGTATTGCCTTTCGGATCAACGATGAACCGACCCACTGGATGCCCCGTGTGGGAATCAACTGTGGGGCCCGGTGCGCTCTCTCTCCAACCAGTGGGGAGAAGCTCCGGTCCTGGATTCGTTATGTCCCTTACGGCATCACTGGCGGCGTCGCCCATTTTAGCAGCGTCGCTCGTTGCATCTATTGCCTTGTCGGCAGCACGGACGGCGTCGACCGTCTTGTCCGCCCCTCTGACGGCGTCCACGGTCTTGTCGATCGCGCGTACGCCCTTGATGGCCGCGCCGGCGCCGCCCGGAACGAAGGGCACCACCACCGCAGCGGTGTCCGCCACGACACCGACGACGTCCATTACCTTGGCGAAGGTCGAGGTGTTCTCATCCCACGTGGAGATGCTGTGGATGCCCATGGCCAGGCTGGCCACGTCCCACGCCGTTTCGACGACGGTGCCCGTCGGGTCGACGAAGGTGACGGGGTTGCCCACCGCGTATCCGTACAGGTTGCACTCCACCGGTCGGCCAACGCACAGCTTTGGTTGTTCGAGGAAGAGCGGGTCCGGCGTCATGAAGCGGTTGAGCCCGGAGTCGTAGTCGCGCACGCCCATGCGGATGAGGCCCAGGTCCGCGTCGTATCCCTTCTCCACGTAGTCGATGGCGGCGGCGTGCGATGGGTGGATGTCGCGATCACCGAAAGGGGATGCCAGGCGGGGGGTTCCATCCACATCCGCGATGACCGAGCCCCGGGTATCCGCTGCCAGCATCTCGAAGGAGCCGTTCTTCACCAGGCCCACCACGTGGCCGGCGAACTTGAACGGCTGCGTGAGCCCCGTCTCGTCGAGGTACATGCCCCCTTCGAGGTAGGCCGCCACCGGGGTGTTGCCGGCGAGCTTCATCAGCCGCTGGCCGGCCTCGTCATGGATGAATCGCCACTCGAGGACACCCTTGCGCGCGGTCTCGAGGTGGCCGTGGGGGCCGTAGGTGAAGGTGAGGTTGCCCCGGGTGATGGTCCGGCCGAGCGCGTCGAAGGTATAGGAGATGTCGCCCGCTGTGAGGGTGGAACCCTGCTGGTCGAGCGTGCGGGTCACCCCGTTGTGGGTGATGGACGTGGGCAGGCCGAAGGTGTCGAAGCCATACACATAGGCCGCATCCGCGTCCGTCGATTGTGTCAGGAATCCCTGGGGCGAGTACTGGTAGGCGCGTTGGAGCGGCCGGCCGTTGATGACGATGTCCTCGGTGTCGAGGAAGCCACGGCCGTTCAGCTTGATGCTGGTCGAGGCCGTCCAGCGATTCGAGCTCAGGAAGAGGCCGGTGCGCTTGCGGCTGAGGCCATCGTAGGTCAGCGTCGCCGTCTCACCCGTGGCGAAGGTGGCCTGCCTGGGCTGGCCATTCGCGTTGTAGGTGAACGTCGCCAGCGGCTGGCCGTCGAGGTGGAGGGTGTGCAGGCGGCCAAAGGTGTCCCAGCCTTGTTTCTGCGTGGAGACGGACAGGACGAGGCCGGCCGCGTCTCTCACCGTGGTGGTGGCCTGGGCGACGTCACCATTGTCGGCGTAGGTCCACGTCGTCTCCACCGTGCGCCAGCCGTTGAGCTGGACGGTGCGGTGCCACGTCTTTCCATCGGGGTAGTACGAGAACGTCTTGACGAAGCCTTCTCCCTCCACCGCCGTCAACAGGCCCACGTCCGTGCGACGCGTGGGGTCGGCTGGGGTGGCCCCGTCATGATGGAAGCGATAGGCCAGTGAGGTGCCCGTGGTCAGGTCGGTGTGGGTCTCCACCGTCCTGCGACCGATGCCGTCGTAGGCGTAGGCCTCCGCTCGCACGGGCTGGCCCGCCGGAGAGAGGAAGCGCTTGCCCTCCAATTGCCCCGTTCCGGGGGTGTAGGTGTACTCGACGGTGGCGATGTCCTCGCGCCAGATGCGCGAGACGCGGCCGTGCCCGTCATAGGAGGCCAGGTGTCGCTTCCCACCGGGCAGCAGCACGGTGCGCACGCGGCCCAGGGCGTCGTACCCGTAGGTGTAACGGGTGCCCACCTCGTCCTCGTAGGCCACCACGCGCTCGGCGGCATCCACGAAGTGCGTCCGTCGATGCATCCCGTTCTCCAGCACCTGGCGCTGGAGGAGCCCGTCCTGGAAGGTGACCGAGCCGGTCGTATGGCGCTCCACGTCGACATGCAGCCGTGAGAGTGCGTCCACCTCGTGGCCGAAGCCCGCCGTCCGCGACCGGTGCAGGAGCTGCCCTCCGCGCAGCAGGTCCGCGTATGTGACGGAGGTGGTGTCCAGGGTGGGTGGCTCGGTAGCGCGCTGATAGGTGCTCGTCTCGCGTTGGGTGCGGCTGCGCGTGGTGACGCCGTTGAAGGCCCAGCCCTCGGGGATCTTCTCCGCGGCCGCCACGTCCTCTCCGGCCGCCGTCAGCCACTCCACCGACTCGGAGTGGGCGCCGGACCCGGCGTCCACCAGCGAGGCCACACGGATGGAGCCGGGCCGCTGGGCCTGCGCGAACTCGTAGGCCAGCACCATGTTGGGGTCGGTCTCGGTGGCCCGGCCCGTGTTGTCCCACTGTTTCTTCAGCCGCTCCTGCTCGTCGTAGCGGAAGTGCTGCGCGTACGACTTGCCGCCTCGTTGCTTCACCAGCGTGAGCAGGTTGTCAGTAAGCGGATCCCTTTGCGCCACCTCCACCCAGGTGCCGTCCGGCGAGGTCACCTTGCTCAACAGCAGGGTGAGCGGATCCATGTCAAAGGTGGTCGTCCCCCGGCCTGGCTCGGAGACGCTCTGCACGGTGTGGTCGGCCCGGTAGCCCACCTCCTGCAGCACCAGCGTCTGGCCATCACCGACGCTCTCCACCCGCTCCACCAGGCCCACCACATTGCGCCTGAGGCGGCTTTCATGCCGGAAGTCCAGCGTGCTGTCGGCGTGGGTGCCAGACAGGATGATGCGATCCTCCAGACAGTGCAGGTGGTTGGCGAGGCCCGAGACCAGGGCGCGCCGCTTCTCCGTGGTAAGGGTGCCATGCCTCAGGTGCTGCACCACCGTGGCCGGGCACACGTCGGCCTCGTATACGGGGTACTCCGTCCACTCCTCCAGGCGCTCGCCCTGGGGACCGAGCCAGCCGGACCGTACCTCCTTCAGGCGCTTCCACGGGATACCCCGGAAGCTCGCGTCCTCGTACTGCCGGGAGGTGAAGCTGTGCAGGCCAGGGGTGCGTGCGTCTTTCTGGGAGGAGGATGCCGGCAGGCCGGCGTAGGTGTCTCCGTTGAGGAAGTCTTCTGTCTGGGTGACGGTGCCGTCCTGGCGCTCCACCGTGCCGTAGCCCACCAGGAACTTGCCCACCGAGTGGTGAACGGGGTGGGTGTACGCGTAGTCGTAGCGGAGGGCGTCATAACCGCTGGACTCCACCACGAGGGTGGACAGCACCGCCGGAAGTTGGTGCACCTCGGGGCCGGAGGGGCCGCGTCCGTACTGGAAGCGCAGCACGGTGCCTCGGCCGTCGTCGGCGGATGCCATCAGGCCCGTTTCGGGGCCGTCCAGCGCCACGCCATGGGTGATGCCGTAGGAGGCGAAGGCCACCTCGGTGTTGCCGCTGCCGCGGAAGTCCGCCACCACCGGCAGGGTGGAGACGTAGCCCAGGTAATAGAAGGAGGGGATGTCCAGCTCCTGGAAGGCCAGGCCCGTGTTCATGAAGAGGCGCACATCGCCCTGCGCCACCAGCAGCACGTCCGTGAGGCCGTCACGGTTGCCGTCCATGAAGTGGAAGGCGTACCCCGCCGGAGACACGTAGTAACCGTAGAGGTTGATGAGGGGGTACTCCTGCGCGATGGGCTCGAACTCGAATTGCCCCTTGGCCCACCACACCGCCAGCCCGCCCGAGTGGCGCACCACGAGGTCAGGCAGGCTGTCTCCATTCATGTCCTGCGCCCAGGTGGCCAGGGGCTGGTAGGAGTTGCCGCTCTGCGAGAGCAGGGCACCCTGTCGCGCCGGACCGAAGGCGAGCTGCCCGGAGGTGCTGTTGTTGGGTAGTACCTCGACGACTCCTGCGGCCACGCGCAGCAGCTCTGGCTTTCGGTCCCGGTTCAGGTCGACGAGGCGGGTGTTGGCATCCAGCTCCCACTGTCCCTCCAGAGCGGCGAAGTGCAGCAACCGGCCCTCGCGGTTGCACAACACCAGACCGGTGGTGCGGCGCGAGGCATCGAACTCGAGAGACACCACCTGATAGGCGCTGTCCTCGGGGAACATCTGCGCCAGGTGTCGCGGGAGGTTGTAGTACGAGGCCCCGGAGCGGCAGCCGTAGAAGGTATCGGCGGAGGGAGCCGGCAGGGGCTCGATGACGAAGCCGGTCGCGGTCTGCCGTATCAGCGCGCCATCATAGGCGTGCTCGAAGTCGATGCGGCCGTCGGAGTCAATATCGAGGAAGGTGGCTTTCTCCGGTTGGAAGACGTCCTCTCCCATGAGGGCCAGCGTCTGATCCATCCGGGGGTTGAAGAACCACTCTGGCTGTCGCAGGCGCTCGCGAGCGTGGTGATAGGTGTAGCGGGTGGGCGGAGGCTGCTCGCCGGAGGGGAAGCGCTGCGCCACCTGCTCCAGGTAGAAGGCGGGCCCCAAGCCATCGCTGGCGTGCGTCAGAACGTAGCGCCAGCGCTCGGCGTCGACGTCAGTGCCGGCTCCGCGCGCGTACACCGTCACGGTGGACACACGCCGGTCTAGCGCCAGGCCCACGCCGGAGCGGTAATCCACGAAGGGAATGACGACGGGCTGGTATCCCAGCTCGATGCGGTACTGGAAGTCCTCCCCCGAGCCACCATGGAAGGCACGCTGGAGGAAGAGGCGGCCCGAGGCATTGGGCTGCCACTCCAGGCGGGTGCGGCGGCCGAGCACCGTCACCACGTCAGTGAGGTACCAGGCGAAGGTGCCACGAGGGGTGTCGATGCGCGCCTGCCCGCCGAAATGCCAGGTGCTGCCGTCCGGCAGCCAGGCGGTGGCGCTCGTGCCGTTCATCCGCACGCGCACCGGCGTGGAAACTCCCTGCGGGTACCAGTCCCCATCACGGCCTTGCACCAGCCGGCCCCAGGGACTCGTCAGCTCGTCGGTGACGTAGTCGAGATCACCCTGGGTCCGCCAGCGCTCGAGGGACAGGGAATTGTTCCAGCCGACCCCCCATTCCGAAGCGCCCGAGTCCGGCGAGTACGTGGGGAAGAGGGGAGCCAGCAGAGCTCCCCGGTCCTCCGGCACGCTGAAGGGGGAAGGCAGGGAGAAGGCTCCCCGGCTGACGTCGGCGGGCCCGAAGGCGGTGTTGACGAGCTGCCCCGTCAGGCTTCCTCGCTGCGGCGCGGAGAGCTGGGGCGCCTGCATGAGCATGTCCCGCAGGGGGCCATCGAATGCCAGGGCCGGGGAGGCAGAGGCCAGGCACACCCATACCAGCACAGTGCTCACGACGAGAGGACGCTTCACGTTTCTTCACCCCCACCACACGCGGCACCGAGCCGCGATTACTGGAAAGAAAAGACTGTCAGTTGCACTGCCTTGTCCCCCGGGCGGACGTATCGAGGTGCGCCCTCCCGGGGGGCCGCGGAGGCTCAGAGGCTCGGAGCCTGGGCCTCCGTGAACGACGACGAGGTGGACGTCGACTTGCAGGACTCGATCCAGGGGAAGCGCGGAGGCTGCCCGGAGCGCGTCTCCACCTCGAACGCCACCACCATCTCCGTCACCAGGTGCAGCAGGTTGAGCGACTTGATCGAGCGCAGGTTGATGTCGAAGCGGGTGAAGGGTGACAGCCCGTTTGCCACCGAGGCGAGCTGCCCTGCGGGGGTGTTCCGCCAGTTGAGGTAGGTGGTCTCCGCCTCGTTGATGCGCCCGAACAGCGGACGCCCAAAGGACTGGTGGAGCCACTCAGCATTCTCCATGCGGTAGCGCTGCGGCCCGAGCACCATCGGGAACACCAGCTCTTCATTCACGCTGAGCGGCAGGTCTATCACCTGCTTGCGAGCATACTCCACGTCGGACACCTGCGGCAGAGTGAAGAAGACCATCATGTTGCGGATGATGGGCACGTCCTTCTTGCACGCCAGCCGTTTCTCCCCATCCGCGTGGAAGAAGTCCTTGGGGTCCACGGGGATGGAGGCAATGGAGGTCCGGTTGATTTTGTCCCACACAGCCTCGGACATAGAGGAATCCAGCTTGTAGTACACCGTGTCCGGCGGTTGGGGCGCGGGCGGCGGCGGAGGCTGCTGGAACCACTGCTCCCGTGGGCGCGGGATGCTCAGGTACATGTAACTGACGGTGGGGTTGCCCTTCTGGTCCAGCCCCATCAGGTTCGTCTTCGTCTCCACCTGAGAAGCCACGAGGGCCAGTCTGGGCGCCAGCGATGCGTAGGACTCGGTGAAGTCCGCGTTGATGAAGCTGTCGAGCGTCGTCATCGTCCCGGTCGTCCCCGTGCTCGCCCGCAGGTCCTGAAGGACCACCGTGCTCTGGGCGGTCCGGGCGCTGGGGCTCACGAAGGATGCATCGGTCCTCCCCACGCTCAGGCGGGTGTTGCTCCGAGGTGACATGGGGGTCGTCCAGGTCCTGGAGGACTTCGGTGAAGCGGGCGTGGCCGTTCTCGTCGAGGTGCTCGAGGACAGGAAGACCTCCACCAAGACGCTGAGGGCCATGCTGGACGAGCTCGACAGCCGCCGCGGGGCCCCACCTGTCACGGCTCCGGTGGTGCCCCGTCTGGCCGCCGTGCTCGCCGATGCCAGGCGTCCGCCATTGGCCAGGAGGGTGGCGATCCTCTGGCTGGCGCACATCGGTCCGGCGGCGAGCGAGGCCATTCCCGAGCTCCGGAAGGTACGCGATGCATCTGGCGACGAGCAGCTGCGTGACGCCGCGTCCGATGCGCTGACGGCGATGGGGGAGGGCGACGTGGTGGCCAACCTCATCCGCGCGCTGGACAACCCGGATGGAGTCGAGCGCGGGGGGGTGTTCGCCAACCTGGGGCGGCTGGGCCCGGCGGCGACGCCCGCGATCCCCCGGCTCTCCGAGCTGCTGCGAACCGCCAGGGATTGGGAGGCTCGGGAGCGGGCGGCTGAGGCGTTGGGGTGGACGCGCTCGCCCGATGCGGTGCCCGTGCTGCTCGAGGCCGCCCTGGGGGAGCTCTCCTGGCGTGTCCAATACGAGGCCGTGACGGCCTTGGGGCGTGTCGGCTCGGCGGAGGCACTCCCGATGCTCGCCGCCTTGCGGCGGGAGCACTGGTTCGGTCCGGTCCGCCGTGCCGCGGAGAGAGCCATGGAGGCCATCGAGCTCGCGAGCCGGGCTCCCCGTCCGATGCACCACTCCCAGGGGTTCTGGAAGGAGCGCTGGGCGGCGTGGGATGAGCGAAGGGCGTCTCCCGAGGAGCGGTGCTGGGACGAGGAAGCCAGGCAGTGGCGGGTTCGCAAGGGGGAGCGCTGGCTGACCCTGAAGCCGGTGGATCGGCCGCGGCGGCCCGACACGTTCCAGAACTTCCCATACCCCGAGCTGCGCAGTGCCCAGACGAGCTTCCACCGTGTGGAGGGAGGGTGGCTCATGGGGGTGGACAAGGGAGAGTTTGGCGGCGCGCTGTGGTTCCTCGCGGAGGACGGGAGCAAGACGCCCATCCTGGAGACGGAGGAGGAGTCCTTTCTGGGTTTCGCGGAGCTTCCCGGCAGACTCCTGGCGTTCACGGGGATGGCGCACATGGGGCTCAATGAGGGCTTTGCCCACACGCTCACCCGCGAGGGTGATGGCACCTGGACGCTCCACCATCTGGCACAACTGCCCGGGTTCCCGAAGGCCTGGCGGATCGACGCGGATATCACCCTGGTGGTGGCGACGGGGAGCGGGGTGGTGGAGCTCGCCTACACCGGGGTGCAGCGGATGCTGCCCTGCCCGTGAACGAGGGCGGCAACCCGTTCGGCCTCGACGGGTTGCCGCTCCCGCCTGTCAGTGGGGCCTACTCGGCGAGGATGCGGCGGCAGATACCGCCCGGTCCACCGTCACAGTAGTAACCCTTGGGGCACAGGCCCTCGGTGGTGCACTGATACGGCATCGCCTCGACGGCACCCCGGCGGCAGGCATTCCCGTCGCAGTAGTACCCGGAGGGGCATCGTCCGTCGTCGGTGCACGGATACAGCTGCGCCTCGGCGTTACCCTGCTCCTGTGCCGTCTCTTCCGGAGCCTCCTGCGTACCACCACAAGCGCTCACTGCCAGTGCCACCGCGAGGACCACCGCGCTCATCCACGAGTTCTTCATGTCCGGCTCCAGGGTTGGGTGAGACGCACGTCATTCTAGCGTCAGGGGTTTTGCTTTTCCGTTGCCGGACGGAAATCCACCGATGCTGGTTTTTTTCGGGCTCAGTCCGTGCGCGCGTCGTAGCGCTGCTGGGCGCGGGTGACGTGGGCGCCAGCGGCTGTGCGGTATACACGCAAGGGTGCCGATCGAGTCCATGCCCACCCGTCGCCTCGTGTCCGGCCTCCTCCTCGGAGGCTCGGGGCTCCTGAGCCTGGCCTTCCTGGTGATGTGGCCGTTCAGCTATTGGCGCTACACCTCGTTTGGCGTCGACGTGGATCGTGCCGAGGGCGCCGCGGTCCTTCAGACCCATTACCGCCTCCGGTGGCCGGGGAACGGTGCCTTCCTGATCGGCGCCGACGTGTTCCGGCGTCTCGAGTCGGGGCCCCTGGATCCTTTCGATCTCGGGGGCGCTTTCTTTCGAGCGCCACGGAAGCCGCCGGAGCGGTCTTTCTGGAACCGGATGGGGTTCTGGCTCATCAGCGACGAGCACCCGGGGGTGGCGGACACCGCCCGGGACACGGTGAAGGTGCGGTCTTTCTGGGTGGGCGTCCCGAGCTGGGTGCCTCCGTTGCTGCTGGGCCTTCTGCCTGTTCGATGGTGGATTCGAAGGAGGCGGCGGGGCGGGTCCGGCATCTGACGGGAACCGCGGGGTCTTCGCCCCGAGAGTGCTCGGGGCGAAGGCTGCTCCAACTAGGGAGGGGGAAGCTGTATGTTCAGCTCATTATTCGCATACGTTTGAGTGTTCCACCTCTGGAGCGCTCCTACTTGTTGTTTTGGGAGACCGTTCTTGCTGGCCAACGACGGACCAGTCAGCTCCAGATTTCCGTTGGCATCGACCTTGTAGCCCCACCTGATGGCGCCCAGGTACTGCCCGTGCTCCATGTCAAGCGCGACTGTCACGAACGTGCCCTGGGCCGCATGATTCATCCGCGCCTTCTCCCGTGGAGTATCAATGAGCATCGCGTGCGTGTTGTTGCCATTCTCACGGGCGCCGTACCCGGCGACGAAGCTCTCCAAGTTGAAGACATCCGCGTCCCTGATGGTGTCACTGAAGGGATTGGGATTGTCGTGTTCGTCCATACCGTAGACGGGATTTTTGCTGCTGTTGGACCTGTCGACAGACCAACCTTTGCCGTTGGCCGGGTAGCTACCCATGGCCGGGTCGATCCTCGCGCGGTCTGTCTCCTGCCAATCGATGGGGCTCTTGAACTGGACCAGCCCGATCTTGTTGCTTTTGCCTTGTGAGGCAAAGGTAATCTTGATGTTGGCTCCCACCATGTAGTGGGGCTCGTTTTGGCTTGGCTTGGCTGACTGGTAGGACTTAAAGACATGCACATTGAACGTGCCAGTAATGTTGCCAGCTTCGTTCTTGGTGTTGATTGACGTCACGAAAGTCTTTGCGAGCCCCGACTCATCGGAGAAGTTGATCGGATCGTGTCCGGCATAGGTGTAGAGATGGCACTCGAGTGGGCTCCCGACACAGAACTCCGGTTCCGAGAACACATAGGGATCTGGAGTGGTGAAGCTCGCGAGTCCCGGCGCGTACTCACGCGCCCCCATCTGGATGAGGCCGGTGTCGGGGTCCGTGAGCCGTCCGGTGAAGCTGAAGACGAGCTCGGTGCTCTCGAGCAGATCCTGGGCTCCCGACACGCTGGCCAGACCGAAAGGTGTGTATTCGGCCTGGAGCGGGAGTTGTCCGGACTCGTCCACCAGGGCCTGCACCACTCCGCGTGGGTCGTCCAGCAGGGTGAAGACTCGCTGCTCGTCAACGATGAGGGCCAATCGTCTGCCCCCGATGCGGACCAGGCTCTGCCGCTCCCTCCCGTTGTCGCGTGTGAAGCGCGTGGGATAGACGACGACCTCGGAGACCCTCTCCTGTGCTCCCTCCTTCACGCGCACCTGCCTGGAGACGCGATCACCAGACACCGAATAACCGTAGATGAGGGTCTTTCCGTCGAGCTCGACACGCCGGATGCGGCCGAACGGGTCATAGATGATCTCCCGCATCGCTCCGCCCGCCACCATACGGCCGAACACGTCGAGACGGAAGTTGCCGCCCTTGGGCAGGGGAATGGCGTTCGTGCCCGGCGCACGCTCGAAGAGGTGGTCCACTCCTTCGCTCAGCCTGCTCGGTTCTCCCGAGGGTCCATAGTCGTAGGAATGGGTTTGCTCTCCCTCCTGGGCCAGGAGCAACTCTCCGCGAGGGCTGTAGGTGTATGAGATGGTGCGTGAGCCGTCCTGGATGGCCGCGATGCGCCCATCCGCATGGTACGTGAGCACCTTGTCCTGGACGGGGACGCAGCCTGCCTCACGCGTGATGCATGCCTGGATGTGGACGAGACGCCCGGACGCGGTCTCATGACCATATTGGCGCTCGAGCCCCATCCGAGGCGCTGTATACGCGGTCAACTGTCCCCGTCCGTTGTATTGGATGCCCGCGATGAGCGGAGCCTCCGCGCGCCCTGGCGCCGACCAGTGGAGCGCGGCGAGTGCTCCCGAGCCATGCCGCTCGAACGTGAAGGTATTCCCGAACGGATCGTCATAGGATGCCAGCTTGCCGTCGAGCGCGTAGGCCCATGCTTCCTCGTAGGTGCGTTCCACGCCGCCGCCTGAATACGAAAGTACGTGGCGGGTCCTCTGTCCGCTCCGGTCGTAGGTGTAGTGCTCCGTCACGTGCTGCGCCGCGAGCAGGTCGTGCGCGCTGGCTTCGACAAGACGGCCCAGTGTCTCGGGCGTGGCGGGTTGTCCCTCCCGCTTGTCGTAGACGAATGACAGGTCATCGGTACCATCGGGGTACGCCGAAGAAGAGGCCCGCAGGTGCTTCAGCCGGTTGAGGGAGTCGTAGGTTCGTTCGACGCGCTCCCACGCCGACCCGCTGGCGCTCCATGTCATTCCCTCCGTCACGCGTCCTCGCTCATCGCGCGTCCAGAGTCGCGTCATGATTCCGGAGGCCTGACTGAGGACGAGGTCGCCATCGGCGTCGAAGAGCATTCGCCGGGGCGTCTCCTCTCCAGGCAGTTGGATTCTGTACAACATTCCACGCGCGTCCCGCGAGTAGCGATAGGTCTGACCCGTCTCATCGATCAGCGCGTACACCTTCCCGGAACGTTCGACGGAGGTTCTCGTGCGAACGACGGCACCGTCACTCCCCGTGAGGTGCTCCTCGAGCCGCATCCCCCAGGGCTCGTGCACCGTGCGCACGATGTACTTGCCCGAGGAATCCGTCTCCTCCACCGGACGCCCCAGTGCGTCGTAGGAGGTACATGTCCCCAGGCCGAGCCCGCAGCCGGGTGTGCTCGCGGGAGCCGGGAACCGCCCCTCCTCGAAGAGCGCAACCGGTCCCTGGGCCACCAGGTAGGGCACGGCCGAGAAGACGGGAGCGCCCGCCGCGTTGTAGGTTGCGTACGCCAGCGCCCGGGTTCCCGTGGATTCACTCTCGATGGCCTCGCCCAGGGTGCGACCATCGGCCCGGAAGGCGAACAGCCGCTCCGTCGTCATCCGGGGACCCGTGGCCGTGCGGCGCTCGGTCACGCGCACGAGCCGTGGCTGTGTGCCCTTCGCGTCACGGTAGGCGTAGGAAACCTCGCGTCCGTTCGAGTCCGTCACCCGCACCGGGCGGTGTAGGGCGTCGAACCTGGACACCGTGAGCTCTCCCTGTGGAGTCAGGACGTGGGTTCGGGTCAGGCTCCGTGCGGGGATTTCCTCGCCCGTACCGCCGAGCGTGCATTCCGCCGAGCCGTAGCAATACCGGGTCCGGTGCCCGAGTGAATTCCGAGACTCCACGATGCGCAGACCCGTCGGGTCGTAGATGAAGCGCTCCGTGATTCCCAGCCCGTCCCCGGCTTCGACGACGTTGCCGAAGTCGTCATGGGTCTGTGTGAGGGTGCGCGCGACGCTCTTCTGGATTGCCTGGGTGAACCGGATGTCGAGCCCCGAGAGCGCCTCCGGATCCATCTCGCCTTGAACCGTCACGCGCACCGGCAGGGGCCACTGTTCCGCATACACGGTGGTGGTCGTGGAGAGCACGGCGCCGGAAGGCAGTGTCTTCACGACCTCCCCGGCCATGGCCGTCAGGATTCCCCGCTCCTCCCAGACAGGGTCGTACGTGAAGGTGCGCTCGGAGGAACGCGAGGGGATCTGCAGGCCATCGGGGCCCACGATGGCGTTCTGGGTTTGCTGCTCACGCTCGAGGCGATTGAGCGCGTCGTACTCGAGCGTGCGGGTGCTCGTCGCGGGGGCCGCGCAGCCCGAGCTCTCGCCGCAGATTCGCGAACGGGTGCTCAGGAGGCGCATGAACACGGGGGGCGTGCGGGCCTCCGCTTCCGGAAGGGGCTCGACAGCCCAGTCGGACTCCTGCAGGGAGAGGACCGCCGCGGCCGTGAGTGGCTCCTCGCTCCAGGTCTCCGAGGTGAAGGACACCGCGCTTGCCGTCTCCAGCTGGCCGGGCACGGCGGGACGGACCGCGACCGGGGCGGGGCGGAAGATTTCCTCCAAGCGGGCCCTGCTCGCCAGGAAGCGGTCCGTGCGCGTTCCCTGCACGGCGTACGTCCGGCGGAGTCCCAGGTCCGGTTGGGTGCTGTCTCCCAGAAGGAGCGTGTCGCTCCGGGCGAAGCCGACGAAGCTTCGCGCTTCGCCCTCGAAGTGGGGCGCGTGGTACTGGAAGGCCGTGAGTTGAGGAGGCTCGCCCCCCACCAGGAGGGCGTGCCGCTTCACCACGGGGCGCGCGTAGGGAAGACCGCGCAGGCTTGCATCGTCCATGCCGAGCCGCCGGCGATCGCGCACGAGCTCATCGGTGGTGGTGCCATAGACGAACGCGTGCTGGAGCCCGCTCCCCTCGGACGTCCCGATGAGCAGATCCGGTCCAACGACGTTCTTCTGCCCCGTGCGATTGAAGTCGATGACGCGCAGCCGTCCTCCCTGGGGAGTGGGCTCGTAGACGAGGATTTCTCCGACACCATCCCCGTCGATATCGATGACGCGCGTGTTCCAGATGTTCTGCGGGTCGACACTCAACGTCGTGTTCAGCGGGAGGTTCTCCGCACGGGAGAATCCATCACGACCCTGCCCGAACCAGACCTTGAGTGCGTTCGCCGTCGTCGTGAGATGGGCGAGGTCGATGTTCCCATCCCCGTTGACGTCCGCGAGCCACATCGCGTTGAGGTTGACACCGGACTCGATGCCCTGGGCCGGGAGGAAGAAGCCCTGCTCGCAGACCGGGTCGCCCGCGTCGAAGCCGAACACCAGCGCGCCCGCCGCCATCCGCCCGCGCGGCACGTCTCGCCCCTGCGAGTCCGTCCCCAGGTCCGTATAGCTATAGGCCCACACCCCGCCCTGGTTCTCGTAGATGCACAGGCCCTTGTCGCCCGCGCCAGTCACTTTCAGCACGGCGAGGTCCTGGAGCCCGTCCCCACTGACGTCCAGGAAGCGGTACGCGGGATTGTCGAGCTCCCACCCCGCGCCGGCCGTGAAGGGGAAGCGGAGGTTGGAGAGGGTCTGGAAGGACAGGGCCCTGTCCTCCGGCGAGGTGACGTTCACATGAGCGGTCCACGTCGCCGTCACTCCGTCAGTGGTGGCGATGAGGATGTCGTCCTTCCCGTCCGCGTTGAGGTCGAGGACGCGGCTGCGCCCGTGCATGAGCTGACCGACATACGCATCGAGCATGCTGGAGCGCGTGGCGGCCACGAACGGCTTGCCGGGGACGCCCTGCTGTCCGCGGAAGAAGAAGAGCTCGGACTGACCGCCCGAGGCCGTGATGTGCACCACGTCCGTCAGGCCATCGCCGTTGAAGTCTCCCGTCCAGAACAGGCTGTCGGAACCAGGGCGCTCGTCGAAACGCAGCATCTCCGGCTGCTCGATGCCGCCCAGCACCTTCTGGAGCACCACCCCGTCGCGCTGCACGAATGGGTTCTGCCTGGCGAGATCTCCGAGGTTGTACGACGCGAAGCTCCGGTTGTCGGAGAGAGAGGCGCGCAGGACGTCCGCCAGGCCGTCGGCGTTCAGGTCCAGGAACTCCGAGCCCCCCTCGGGACCAAAGCCATGCACATCCGGGACCTCGATGTCATAGACGAGCGAGTGGTCACGAATGTCCGAGACCGTCCAACCCGAGTACTGGAATCGCACGAGCGGCTCCTGAGGCGTGTCGCGTGTCAGGGGCGCCGCACTCCGCCCGAAACGGTAGATACCCAGGAGCTTGTCCTGCCGGCTCAGAGACGCCGAGAGCTTCGTGAGCTCCGCGGCGAAGTCCTCTTGTGCGACGGTCTCGCAGTCCGGGTGGGTGAGGAGCTTCGCTCCATCCCGCGCGTACACACCGTAGACGAAGCACCACTGGTACATCGGCTCGCCGTCGAATTGCGCCGTCATCTTCGTGTAGAGGTGGCCCGCCTTCTGGGGGTACCCCATCATGTAATCCGTGGGGGCCCGCGGACGCTCCGCGCGCTCGAAGACGTAGGCCGACCGGCCACCCGCGAAGCTGACGGAGCTGAGGTACGAGCGTTGATCCGCCGTGGGCTTGTCGTACTGGTAGGAGACGACTTCGCCCGTGGGGCTCACGGCGGCCACCAGGGGCCAGCGCGTGGCGAAGAAGCGCTTGAGCATCAGCCCCTCGGCGACCTCTGGCGCTTCGCTGTAATACTCCTGCCGTCCATCCGGGTAGACGACGCGGAAGCCAGCGAGGGCGAGCGTGCCGCCCTGTCCGTCCGGCACGGCCATCTCCGCGCCGGGCATGTGGCGGAACACCCGGACGAGCGAATCCGCGCCATCGAGTCGGTACTCGATGATGCTCAGGGCGCCGTTCTCCTTCTCCGTCCGGATGCGCTCCAGGCGCGCGCCATTGAGCGCTAGCCGTGCGGTGAGGTCCCCGTTGGCGGTGACGTACCGGTACGGCACACCCCAGTCGTTGATGATACCCACCGAGGACGAGCCGAGGCTGAAGCCGATGCCGAAGCCGTCCCGGGCATCGGCGGGGGAGGAACTGTACGTGAGGGCCAGACCCGGTCCGAAGCCCGCGCGTGCGGGCAGGGCCGGGAGTGGGAGCATGACACTGGCTTCGCCACGGTTCTCCGTGACGCTCACGCCCATCGTGGGCCCTCGCAGCGCCCCCGCGGATGCGAGTGCGCCAGAACCCATGGCCTGGGGCATCTCCAACTCATCCGGCTTTTGGGCCGGTGTTTCGCTTTTCGTCTCTTCCGTCCGGGTGGGTCCACACGAAAGGGCTGGGAGCAGCCCCAGGACGGCCAGCGACAATCGCAGCCGATTCATCCACGCATCTCCTTGAAATGGCATTCCGCCTCCGGCGGAGGACATGGCTGTGCCGCCGCGCCGGAGGCGAGCCGGCGACACGTGCTGTGCGCAACGACCTGAGGGCGCGGGTTCGCCCTCTCAGTTCTGGACGGGGGTCGAGACGGCGGCGACCAGGGCGCGGGCGGCGCCCTCGGCGCTCAACCGCCCGGTGGCGAACTGTTCCCAGATGGGAGCCAGTGCGGCCTCCGCCGCGCGCACGCGCGCTTCGGGAACTTCCACTGCGTCCACGGAAGCCGCCGCCAGGGCGAGCTCTTCCGCCGACGCCGATGCGGCCACGGGCTGGAGCGCCGCCTTGCCGAGCGTCGCCATGAGACGCGAGGCGCTCTCCTTCTCGACGAAGCGCAGGAGCGCATCGGCGGCCTCCAGCTCACGCTTCGGGGCCTCACCCGCCCGGAAGAGCGCGTACACCCGCTGTACGGGCCTGACCCTGGCTCCGCTTCCGGGCAGGGCGGGAATCACCGTCAGTCCGAGCCTCCCTCCGAGTGCGCTCCGCAGCTCTGGCAGCCGCCATTCTCCAATCACCGCGAACGGCGCACGGCCCTCCTTGAAGACCTGGACCACGCACTCCGACAGGCAGGCGCCCGGCGTGAGGCCGTACTTGAACCGGAGATCGGAGAGCAGAGCGAACGCCTCACGCGTCGCGTCGCCCGGGCCCCCGGCCTGGAAGAGATCGCCGAAGAAGGGGAGGAGGCTGTGCATCTCCTCCGCGAGCACGATTCCATACGGGACCGTGCCCTTCTCCTTGAGGGTGTAGCCGTGGGCGATGATGTCGCGCCACGTCTTCGGTGCTTCGGGAACGAGCTCCCGGTTGTAGGCGAGGACGACGTAGTCCGAGGCGAACAAGGGAACGCCTCCGGGCGTGGCGGACCCGTTCGACACTCGCAGCGCCAGGTGGGGGCCACGGGCCGCGCCGTCGCTCCCCTCCCGGGCATGCGCGTCGTACCGCACCGACAGCCGCACCTCGGGGTGTTGCTCGAGGAAGGGGCGCAGGAGCTCCTCGAGAGGTCCGTTGAAGTCCGCGCCCACGCTCTGGACGATGCTGAGCTCGACCGGCGACGTTGAGGGAGGGGGCGGGGCCGGGTCGCGCCGGGACAGCCAGTACCCGAGCACGGTGGCAAGCACCACACAGCTCCCGACGACGGCGTATGCCCACCGGTTCTTTCGCCATCCCATGTCCATTCTCCTCACCTAGGGAGCCCCCAACCACGGCGCCTGGACCTGGCATGCCCCGGGACTGGCGGTCAGGTAACGGATGTCTGTCATGGGCTGGGGCACGACGAACTGCACCAGGGCCTGTTCCCCGGACGCCTGGGCCGGACACCGCACCACGTAGGCGAAGTTGCTGACGCTCGCGGCGTCGAACACGAGCCGGCCCGCGGTACGCACGCGCAGCATGGTGGCCTCGGTCCGGAAGAGGGTGGACGTCGAGGGCAGCCCCTTGGAGAACGTCGTCCGCTTGGACCACAGGGCGTCCTCTCCTCCGGGCCGCGGAATCCCGGACCACAGGATTCCCACGGGACCCTGGAGGGTCGCCCCTCCGATGAAGGCCTGGGCGCCCGGCTTGAGCGTCAGGGCCCGGAAGCGATCCACGGTTCCCGAGAGCGAACGTCCATCCAGGTCGATGAGGATGCCGGAGCTCGGGTTGGCGTGGGCGAGCGACACCAGCTTGAGCTGCCCCGTCTGCGGCCACGAGACGATGGACACCGTGCCTTGCTCGGCCTCCACGGCGCTCGTGAAGGCGAGGACGTCGGAGTTGTAGAGCACCAGGCTCCCTCCCGCGATGTCCACGCCCGCGTAGAACGGATATGCCCGCGTGACATCGCCGATATCGGCGTCACGAAGGCGGAGCATCAGCTTCTGTCCGGTTCCACCCCTTGCCCTGACAGCCACACGCGCGAGCGCCGGCCGGGACGCCACGGGGGTGGTGGGGGGGATCGGACGCATGTCCAGGTACCGGAGCTCCACTTCGAGATCTCCCTCGACCTGGATGGCGGGGACAGCCGCCGTGCAGGGGGTTGCTCCCGTTCCGCATCGTGGCTCACTGACGAGGAGCGCCGTCCGTGCACCTGCCTCTCCGCCGAGCCGGAGGGTCTTGAGGCTGGAGGGAAGGGTACTGGCGTCCACCCGGAACGGAGCATCACTCAGGATGGCCTCCGGTCCGAGGACGACCTCCAGGGCCTCGGGTCCACTCGCGCACTGGCGCGCGCGGATCGCGCGTTCCAGCTCGCGTGAGAGCTCGATCTCCGAGAGATCGATTCCATCGAGAATCACTTGGGACAGATCGATGCGGCACGTCTTCTGCTCCTGGAGACAGGGGAGCGCGAGCTGGGGAGTGGAAGGCGAGGAGGGTGTTCCGGTGCCGTACGCGGCTTTCAGCTGCCCCAGCCAGGAGGACGTGACGGCGGTGTCGTGCGTGAATCCGAGGTGCTTCTGCCAGGTCTCCGTGGCTCCGCCACAGGAGGGAAACACGAGCTCTCCGGTCGGGAGCTGCGCGCCCCGGCGAATCGTTCCATCGAGCTGCTGGCGCTCCTCATACGTAAAGGGAGTCGCGTAGGTGCAGGACTCCCCCGCGCCGAGCTCACCCTGCAGGCAGGAGATCGCACCATCGACGACCTTCTTGTGCGCGGGCTTGAAGTCCGCTCCACAGTGGTCCACGCAGAAGTCGAAGAGCGGCCGTCCCGCCACGTCCTGGTACTCCAGCTCTCCAGCCCAGCTACTGGGGACCGACTCCGGAATCATGAACAGCGCGCGCAGCCTGTCCTGCACCTCCGCGAGCTTCGCGTCGTCCCACTGGAGGTCCGTGACCGGCAGTCCATCCACCGCGTCCAGGAGGACGGTGCTCGCCCCTCGCGTCAGCACATAGACATACCGGCCACCCCAGCCGAGACTCCGCACGTAGGCGGTGTCGAGCTCCCAACCGGAGTACTCGACCGGCCGGTCCCTCTTGCAGGACAGGTAGATGCGCTCCCCGGTGGCCGGGGGCGGCTCCCGAGACGTCTCCTGCTGGGCCGCGCGCTGCGGAACCTGGAAGTGGAAGATCAGCTCTCCACACCGGTTGGGGATGACCAGGAACGACGAGGGCTGACCCGCATCCGTGCCCGAGCCCTGCAGGTACTCGAGGTAGGAGGAGCCCAGGGTGAGCGATTCGACGAAGACCCGCGCACCCGATGCGGTCGTATCCGGGCAGGACAGGACGAGTGTGCTCGGGTAGTCGAGCTGGTTTTTCCACGGACTCTCATCGAGCGGTGTGATGGGGTCCGCGTAGATGCGGAAGAGGCGGCGCGCGTTCGCCTCGGTGCACCCGTTCAGCCTCGCGAACCGGGATGCACGTCCTTCTCCCTGGGGGAGCTCCACGGCATACGCCGTGGCGCCGCTCGTCGTCTCGTAGGAGAAGAGACTGGGAACCAGTGGCGCTTGGGCGAGGGCTCGCGCCTCGCTGACCGTGGTATGGCTTTCAGCCTCTCCCTGGAGGCCACACCCCGCCAGGAGGAACGGGACGACTCCGTACATCCAAAAGCGTCTCATCGGTGGGTTCTCACTGATTCACGTAGAACGTGTTCATGCAGGTCAGGATGTCCTTGCGCCCATCCGCGATGTACGCACCGAGCCCGACGTTGCGGCACAGCGCGGCGGCGGTGGTCTGGCCATCTCCGGAGACGTAGGTCGTCTCCACATTGGAGGAGCAGAGCTTGTTGAGCTCGCTGCGAGGCTTCAACAGGATGGGATCGACCTGGGCACAGGTCTTCCGGAAGGTCTCCCGGTTCCCGCCGCGGATCTCGCAGAAGTACAGGCTGCAGAGCTTCCGCAAGACGGTGTCCTCGGCCTCCGCGCCTCGAGCGAGCACCGACATGTCCCGCTTGACGAGGCGGATCTTGTCGAGGAACGCCTCCTGGCCCTGGAGCGTCGCGAGTGTGTCGGTCAGGTCCGTCTTGCTCCTGGCCAGCTCCGTGCGGACGTCACGCCCGGCGCTGTCCTGGTAGAGACCGTTGACCCACCTGTCCACGAAGCCGAGCAGGTTCTGCACCTTCAGCGTCACCGCCTGGTACTTCGTGCTCATGGCCTGGACGCGCGAGGGAATCGGCCCATTGCACTCGCCGGTGGGCGAGCAATACAGCTCCGCCAGGCCCGTGTACGAACCCCGGAGCCGCTCGTTGCGCTGCTTCAATTCCGAGAAGAGCTGAGCAGAGCCCGCGACGGCCCCGTCGACCATCTCGAACTTCCTCGCGAGCATGGCCGTGAGGGGACCGACCCCGGTCGCCGTCGAGCTCGTCTGGTCCGTCACGTTCCCCAGGTAGCGCGAGAGCTCCGTGGTCCCCACCTGGGTCCCGATGCTCTTCACCTGCTCTTCCGGGAGCGACGTGACGATGCCACAGGTCGCATCGGTGCCAGCGCTCAGATGGCTGCTGTAGCACGCGCCCATGGACTCGATGTGCTTCCCGACGGAGAAGGCCGTCGAGTCCGGGTAGTCGAGCGCCATGTTCGCCCAGTTGACGCTCGTGAAGCTCGCCTTCGCCATCCCCCGGTGCACGCAGAAGAGCTCACGCGAGGTCAGCTTCGTCTCCACCTCCGGCGCGAGCTGCTTCATCCGCTCACAATGGAGCAGTCCCTCCATGAGCGCGGCCACGTGCCTCTGCGACCGCAGGAGCCCGGAGGTCTGTGCGCGCTGGAGCTCGTCGATGCCCCGGTCGAGCTGCTCCCGGGCCTTCTTGGAGTCCATGTAGCGCCGGTCCTGGTGGAACGCGCAGATCCCGTTCAGGAAGTTCACCTGCGCCCGCTTGCTCGTCACGAGCTGGCCGTTCTCCATGGGGAAGTACACGGCGCTGAGGTGCTTCCAGGTGCCAGTCAGGCACGCGCTGCTCCAGAGCTGCGCGCGAAGTGTCGTCTTCCGCTCCTGGAAGTCGCACGACGCGGCATTGCTGTTGCAGTCACTTTGCGCCGCCGCCGGCCCGCTCGCACAGAGTCCGGCGAGCAGGCACGCGACCCAGAGGGGTGCCTTTCTCTCGAGCACCAACCGATGCATGACGAAATCCCTTCTCATCCGAGACATGCGATTACTTGACGACGTAGATGAATCCGAGCTTCAGCTTGGACGTGCTGCTTCCGGAGAGGCATCCCACGAAGCTCGGTGTCGCGATGAGCTCATAGGTTCCAATCAGGGGCAGGCCCACGAGCGGGTACTCGAGCTTGCCGACCCGGTCGGACTGGAGCACGGTCTCGAGCCCCGCCGCCGTGAAGGAGCCGGAGCGGAATGTGTCGCTTCGCGCGGTCCACAGGCCCAGCTCCGCGTTCGTCCAGACGGGCAGCTCGAGGTCCGTGGGCTTGCGGACGACGAGGCTCGCCTGCGGAGCGGCGTTGTCACGCGACATGGGCGAGAACAGGGTGCCCGAGCCGAGGTGCCGGACAACCGCCTTGCTTCCACAGCTCGAACCGTCGGCGAGGGCCATGGCGTGGACGAGCAGCATCGGCGACTCGGTGTTCATCAGGTTCTCGTGCCAGAGCACGAGGTTGCCGAGCCGCTGGCTGTTCGCCAGGGACTGCCCGTAGGGGGAGATCTCGAAGCGTACGCGTCCTTCGGCCAGGAGCAGCTGGAGCAGGGTGCTCGTGTTCTCCAAGGTGAACTCCGCCACCGTGCCCGTCATGTTCTTGCTGTCCCACACGAGAGAGCGAGGCTTGCAGATCTCGTTGGTGTCCAGCCCGGAGCAATCCGCGAGGACCCTCTCGAGCTCCATCGCGTTGCTGATGAACGCGTACTCCTCGGAGATCGGAGCCACGTCGCCCGCGAACTGGGCGAGCACGTTGTAGCGGCTGCGGTAGAGGTTGTAGGTGAAGTTCGCGTTCTCGAGCAGCCTTCGCTTGTAGTCGAGCATGTCGCCGGCACCGCGCGACAGCTCCGCCGCCAGGTTCTCGAAGTCCCAGAACAGCGTGTTGGCGGTCTCCGACTGGCCGCCGCCCGCCTCGATGTTCTTCCGGACGATGGCGAGGATGTTCTTGTAGGAGCCCTCGACCTCCACGGCCAGCTTCTGCTCGAGGGCGTGGACCTGCGCGACCAGCTGGTCGGCATCATCGAGCTGCGCGAGCTTGCTCTTCAGGTCCGCGATCTCACTGAAGGCGACCTTGCCGGACTGCGCCAGGACCGCCGAGACGAACTCCCGCTCCTTCTGCTCGCGCAGGACGATGCTGTCCTTGAGCTTCTCGTTGATGGCCTTCAGCAGGGTCTTCGTGTCGGAGTATTCGCCCTGCAGGGACTTGACGCTGGCCTGGTAACCCCGGGCCATGGAGATCTGCCGGTCGATCGCCGCCTTCATGCCCGTGAGCTTCTGCTGGTCCAGGCGGACCTTCTCCTGCTGCCGGTTGTATTCGAGCATCTCGAGATTCAGCCGCTCGATCTCCGTCTGCGCCTGCGCCCGGCCGTTCTCCTGCTCGTGGATGTCGAACTGGACCAGCGCGGACTCATCCGCGTTCTGCTGCAGCTGCCCGACGAGGCCGGCACGCGACCTGAGGAGCTTCGCCTCCGTGGCCACTCGATTGGCCTTCTCTCCGTCGCACTCGATCCGCTGGACTTCCTGCTCGTTCTTCACATTGGCGTACTCACCGTCGAGCTCGGCGAGTCGGACGGAGATCTCCGCGAGCTCTCGCTCGTTGCTCCATTTCTCGACGTTGAGCTCGTGCTGGATCGCCTCGAGCTGGTTGGCGATGTCCAACAATTCCTGTTTGTTGAAGAGTTTCTCGGATTCGAGCTGATGATGGAACTGGGCCATCTGGTAGGCGAAGCTGGTCACGTTCGAGACCCCCTGGGCCGCGACTTGAGCTGCCTGCGCCGCGGACTCCGCGATCCTGAACGTCTTCACGGGGAAGATCCCGACCATTCCGGTTTCTCCGTCTGGAACGGCGGCGGCGATGGCGGCGGCGGCCCACGCCAGCTCGATCGAGCCCTTGATGGCCTCGATTCCGATCGCCGCGTTTTCCGCCTTGCGGAGCTCCGCCGTTTTCTCCGCGATGGCGCACGCCATCTTCCCCAGCGCGGCTTTCCGTTGGTTGATGACCGCCTGGTTCGCCGCGCTGAGATTCTTGACGGCATCGAAGACAGACTTCTCGGTCCCGGTCATGGTGCTGCAACTCTCGTTCCCGGTGGCGGTCCCGGTGTCGGGCACGGTGTCGGTCACGGTTACGGTGCCTGTCACGGTCCTGGCCCCGATCACGATCCCGTTGCCGCAATCCACGATTCCGGTGTCGGTGCCGGTCCCGGTGGCGGTCCCGGGACCGGTCCCGGCCTTGATGCAGGCGCGGATCTTCTTGATGTTGGCGAGCTGGTCCTTCTTCAGCAGATCGCGGGCCGCGCAGATCTTCTCCAGATTGAGCTCCTGGTTCGTGCCCGGAGTCGGGACCGTGCAGGAGTGTCCGGAGACGGGATCGCTGTAGCCGCTGTGCGCCTGGCTATTGCTGTAGAAGGCGAGCTCCGCATCGACGGCGCAGATCTGCTCGACGATGGGAATACGGGCCGACTTGAATGACGTCTCCTGCGCGGTCTTGTATTTGTTGATGACGAGCTCAGTGAGGGCGATCCGCCACTGCGCGGCCTCGATGCTCTTCTGGACCTGTCCCTTGCGTGCTTCGAGGATGTCGAGCTCCGCGTTGCCCGCCAGGTACTGCCGGTCGAGCTCCTCCTTCTGCGCGAGCAGGGCCTCGACCTGCATGGCGAAGTTGTATTCCGCCATGGTCATGTCGATGCTGAAGCGGAGATCATCCAGCCTGGAGTTGATGGCCTCCTTCTCCAGTCCGAGGAGATCCTGCTCCGTCTGTGTCTTGATGCGCTGGAGTTGGTGGGAGAGCTCCAGTTGCTCCCGGGCGAGCGTCGCCTCGATGGCCTTGATGCGTTGCTCGAGCTGGAACTTCGGCATGCTCCGGTCGATGAGCTCCACCTGGGCCCGGAGCTCCTGGGTGAGCCGGCCCGCGGTCGCCTGCATCTGCGCGAGCTTGTACACCTCGAGGTCCAGGACGCGCGAGTTCTGCTGATTGGCGAGATCCAACTGCTGATTGGTGTGGGTGGTGAACTTGGCCGCCCAGGTGTCCATCTGCTGGCGGAGCTCCCCCTCCTGGCGGCGGATGGCTTCCCGCTGGCCGACGAGCTGCCGGGACAGAGCGGCCAGGCTGTTGCCCGTGAGCTGTTCCGGATCGATGTTGAGGTACAGGTAGCCCTTGCGGACCGAGTCGAGCCGCGTGTTGACGTCGGACTCGAGCGAGGTGAGCGTGGAGAGCTCGGAGCCGAAGAGGTCCGCGTTCGCCGCGGGAAGGCTGCTCCTCGCCTCGAGGATGACCCAGAACGCCTGGTCGTAATACGTCGCCGCGTTGTAGTACTCGGTCCCCTTCTTCTTCGCGCGGTCATCCTCTCCCAGCGTCTCCGCCACCTGGTACTGAAGGTTGTCGAGGCGGGAGAACGAGGCCTTGCGATACCAGATGTCTCCCGCCGCCACGAAGAGCCGGGCCTTGAGCGAGTTGAGGCGCGCATGCGCCTTGAGGAAGCGGTTGAGCGGGAGGTCCATCGGATTGCTGGTGGAGCCTGCGGCCTGCTGCTGGCGTGCGAGGTTCTTCAGGGCCTGCTCGACCCGCTGGACACCCTGCATGGCCTGCGCCTCGTACGGATCGCGCACCTCCCCATTGCCACCGGGAGGATCGGACGGGAACCAGGCATTGCTCGTCTCCCGCATCAGGGGATAGCCGGTCGCGCGGAAGAGCTGGACGTTGGCGAGCTGGTAGGCGCACTCCGCGTCACACAGCAGGGGCGCCATGCTGGCGCAGCCCGTGCTCTGGAGGAGCCCATCGAGCTCCTTGAAGCTCTTCTCCATCAGGAGCACGTCCGCGCGGTAGTTGGCGATCCGAAGCGCGGAGACGAGCTGGGTGATGTGGCCCTTGAGCGCGACCTCGTTGCCCGGAGCGCACGAGGAGCCCTGAGCCCAGGCGGCGGAGGGGAGGAGTGCCAGCCACAGCACGAAAAGGCATGCAGAACGTTTCATTGATTGAACCCCGTCTCGCCGTTCACTGGCCGCGCGTGGCGATGTCGACATACGCGGACGACAGGTCATCCAACTTCTGGGCGAAATCGCCGTACCCCGGCCGTGTGCCGCTCTGTGCCTTGAGCTCCGTGTAGACCGTCGCGAGCTGCGCCAGACACGTGTTGAGCTGCGCGGCGAGGCTCTCGAGGTTCTGCGGCGTCACCTCCGCCGGAAGCGTCACGCAGACCTTGACCCGATCCCGGGCACTGGTGCTCAGCCCGGGGGTCACCGCCATCTCCCGGAGCAGGGTCACGGTGTCCGACAGGAACTGCGTGTGCGCGTCGCGTGTGGCGCGTGCGCTGGTGACTTCCGCGCTGAGCTCGGCGGCTCCCGTGGCGCTGATGATGGCGCTGATGCGTTTCTGTCTGTCCTCGAGGTCGGTCACCAGGGGTTGCTTCTGGCTTCCCTGTGGGACGCTGTAGAGCATCAGCTTGTCCTGCACGACGAAGTCGTGGACGGGCCGCGTGTCGCTGACGGACTTCTTCAGGGCGAAGATCTCGCGTGTGGGCACCTCCACGTGGGAAGTCTGACCGGCGCTCGCGTAGTCCTCCAACTTGCGCTCGGCGATCTTGAGGGCGGCATCCATCTCCTTGCCGACCTTCACCGCGATGGCCTGGTCCACCGCCCCCCTGACGGTCTTCTCTACCTCGCTCTTGCGGATGGCGCGCTGGAGCGAGCAGATGCCGTCGGGAATGTGGCGCACGAAGCTGTTGGAGAAGAAGCTGCTGGCCGCGGTGCGCAGGGACTCCCAACCGGTCGGCACCCGGGCCTGGACGGGGCCGCCCGTGGGGCTCTGCCGGGTCCATCCGAGGAAGCGGGCATGATCGGCCGCGCGCTCGTACGAGAGGCACTTCTGCTCGCGCGTCTGTCCCTCGAGGAACACGGAGGTGTTCGTGAGGAAGAGCTCGAGGTGCGCGGCGTTCGACCACGTCTCGATGGCGATGCTGCGATCCATCGGGTCCGCCTCCGCGCGGTAGCCCTGAACGGCGCCGAGCAGCAGGTCGAGCCGGGCGCTCCGCTCGTGGACGGTCCGTGCCAGGTTCGCCTCCAGGCTGACGATGGGCAGGATGGGACCCGTCGTCGTGGCGCTCGCGCGTGGCGCGGCTGCCGCGAAGTCGTATTCGATGCCACCCCCCCCACCGCCGCCTCCAGAGGAGGTCTGGCCCAGGTGGGTGGTCAGGACGGTGATGAGGCTCGCATCCAGGGGGCGTCCCCCGGTTGCCGCCTGCCACAGGCTCTCCACCTGGGGGAAGCCGTAGGTGGGGACCACGATCTCCTCCCCGGGCTGGGCGGCCCAGAGGGAGAGCGGGAACAGGGACGTCGTCAGGAAGAGCGTGACGGAAAGCGCCACGCGGCGCGGCGATGTCATGGATTGGTTCCCCCCGTGCAGTACCAGGCGGGATTCGAGGCGCTGCAGTGGACCTTCATCTTGGTGCGCCAATCGGTGTCGATCCGGGTGGCGTGCGTGAAGAGCATGGAGTTGCCCTCGGCCGCCGCCGCGGTCTTGAGCTTCGCGAACCCCTTCTCCTCGGAGGCCCAGAATCGGGTCCACAGATTCACGCCCAGCAGGAGCTCCGCCGAGAGCTTCTTCACCTGGAGGATGGTCTGCTCCTTCTTCTGGAGGTAGTCGTCCATCGATTGGGCCGCGAGGGCACCCAGGAGCTGGGTCTCCAGGGCCGTGACCCGGGTCTCGACCTGGAGGAGTCCCTGGTAGCGCGCATCCAGGCCCGTCAGGATGGCCTGCTTCTTGTTCTGGTCGTAGCGGAAGAGCGGGAAGGTGGTGTCACTGGAGTCATCGGTGATGACCGTTCCCGCGCCGAACTGCGCATTGATGTCGTCCCGGATGGAGAACAGTTGGGTCCGCCCGGCGTCGAGCTCGATCGATGCCGCGCGGTAGCGGGTTTCGACCTGGGACGCGGTGGTCACCAGGCTCTGCATCATCTGCTGGAAGGAACCCATCTTCTCCCGGAAGAGGGGCCCCAGGGCTCCATCCGTCTCGGTGTTGTAGACCAGCCCTTGAATGCGCTCGATGGCGTAGCGCCGGGCATAGCGCTCCAGGCTCGTCGCGGTGTGCGAGGACTCCTCGCAGCCGGTGATGCTCTTGAGCGCGTCCATCGTCTTGGTCGCGTGATAGACGTACCGCATCTCATCGGACGTCCCGAACGTCTGCTGCGTCTCGAACTTGTGGTTGCGCTCGGTGAGGAAGGCCTCGAGCAGATCCTTCGCGCGGAGGGTGTGGAAGCAGCGGAGGCTGTGGGCGGCCGTCCGATTGGACAGCCCGAAGTGCGCCCTGCCGAGGAAGTACTTCTCGATGGGCTCGTAGCCGATGACGTTCAGGCTGATCCGGTCGATGATGCCCTGGTAATCCCCATGGGCCGCGAGGGTCTCGTAGCAGATGCGCTTGTCATCCCCCTGACAGGCACTGTCCGAGCTGGCCGTGGGTTCCGCCGCGGCACCAGCCGCGGGACACACGAGGAGCGTGGCGAGCAGCAATCGCAGTCGCTTGTTCATGGCGTCGATGTCTCTGGCTGGAGGGCTACTGGCGGATGTAGGTGAAATTACAACCCGTCGTGGCCTTCGTCCGCACGTAGCACTCGATGGACGGATAGTTCGCCTTCAAGGTGCCCTTCTTGATGTGGCCGCGGATGGTGGTGGTCTTCGATTCGATGGTCGAGCTCGAGCACGTGAGGTTGTTGCGCTTACAGGCCCGCTCGACGATCTTCGGGATTTCATAGGCGCAAGCGCCGTCCGCGGGGGTGCACTCGTCCTGGAGGTAGAACTCGTGGCTCTCGCGCAGCATGGCGAGAGAGAAGTCCGGATTGGGGATCTGCGGGGAGTAGACCTCGGGCCGATAGAAAGACCCCGTCCACCAGGTGATGCCTTCATCCGCGGCGCACTCGGAGGCCTCGTCGTTCGTATGGACGCAGCCGAACACGTCGTCGTAGGACTGGACGAGGTCACGCCGCCAGGGGGCATGCGACTTCTGCACCAGGTCGTAGACCCACCGATAGATGCCTTTCTCGAAGGCAGCGGTCTTGTTGTTGGCGACGTCGGTCTTGAGGAAGGCCAGGTCATGCGACTTGGCCACGGAGTTGTCGAACTTGGGACGGAAGGTGTTGTCGCGCTTTCCGTCGCTCACCGCGTTGCCGAGGACCGTCGGGAGGATGATCGAATCCGCCCAGAGCTTCTCGCCGACCTTGCGCTGCAGCGCCAGGAAGGCCTGGGCGTCATCCGGGTTCTCCATGAGCCCCCGGTTGAAGCCCTTCTCCTTGCCTGCACCGGCCGTGCTCCCATAGGTCAGCAGGGCGTGCTCGCGCATGCGGACCGCGAGCCGCGGCGCACGCTCCTTGATGAAGTCCCGGATGAGCGTGAAGTTCGCACGCAGCGGAGCCCCGAATACGCCGCCCGTGACCTTCCCCTTCAGGTAGTCGGTGATGTGATGGCCGTCGCAGTCGCTTTCGATATTCGGTGCCGGGCTCGCGGCCGCCAGGGCGCGGTCCACGACGGCGGCCAGCTCGGAAGACCGTACCTTGGACTCGAACTCCGCGGTCATGGCCTCCTGGATCCGGGTGGTGTCCCCCTGGAGCTCGTTCCAGAAGTGAACATACGTTGCCTTGTAACCGGTGCGCTCTCCCTCCGTGATGGGACGGCCGAAGACAGCCGCGAACCAGGCATCAATCACAGCCAGGTTCGCCTCTGGCCCGCAGTTGATGTCGTAGAGATGGGTCTTCTCATCCGGCTGGTTGCGGTCGATCAGGAGGTACTCCACGGCCGAGCGCAGGACCATGAGGTTCTGGTAGGTTGTCCCGGGTGGGGTGCTGGTGGTGAAGTAGTTCCCAGCTGTCTCGCACGAGAAGCGGAAGAGTGCGTTCCTGCTCTTGTTGAACCGGTAGTAGGTGCTGGTCGGATACTCCAGGACCGAGAAGACCGTGAGGTCATCATTGCGGCAGTGGAGGACCGGCTGCTCGCCGGGGCGCGACGCGAGGAAACGCGGGTCATCCTGCGCGATGAGCTCGGGGGTGGTGCTCCCGAAGCCGAGCGCCTGCTGAATCTGCGCCCGATTGGAGCCACAGTCGATTGCATAGCCCCGGCCGCCGGAGATGAGATACAGCGGCCTGGACGTCCGGACTCCCTCGAAGGGGTAGTCGCTGACGAAGAGTTGGGGCTTATCGAATGGGATGGCGGGGCGAGGAAGGAGGGGGGGCGAGACCACCGCGGTGGGGAGAGGCTGTGCGGTGGCTGAATAGCAGTTGATGTCGATCTCCGTGAGCCCGTGGTCCGTCGGATCCAGCCAGAAGCTGCGAAGGGTGGTGAGGATGGGGATGCTGTCCCTCGCCAGGTCGAAATCAAAATCACTCGAGCTCTTCATGGCGAGCGCCGTGAAGAAATTCATGCAACTGGCGGAGAAGAGGTAGTCGGGCGCACCGCGGAGGCGCAGGTAGTATTGGGGCCGTCCCTGCGGCTGTGAGCCGATCACCCGGAAGACCTGTAGAACCTGCTGCCGGGTCTCCTCCTCGGTCTTCCCACAACGGAGCGTGATGATGGGAACGTCGACATCCCCGTTCGCCCGCTTCAGGTCGTCCGGAAGATTCGACAAATCTCCCCAGTGCTCCATCTCGCCGAGGGTGAGGTTCCTGCTGTACCCGAATGCCTCCAGCATCGTTCCATAGTTGCTGCCACAGCCGATGCGGAATGCGACCGTGGGCGTCTGCCCCGTGTAACTGACGACGACGGGAAGCTCGCTCGGAAGACCGTCCAGGAGGTCCGGGTTCGAGTATGCATAGGCCTGGATCTCCCAATCGGTGATGATCTCGGATGAGTGCTCGGAGGTTGGCTGGGCCTCGGCGTGTTCTCCGTCCTGGTTACACGCGGCGATGACACACAAGCAGCTGGCCCAAAGACACAAACGCATCCAATGCATGAGGAAACCCTCTGCATGCCGCCCTGAAGACCAGGGGCATGGCCGCAATTGAAATTCTGGCAGACGAGCTACGAACCCGGAGAAGGCTGCGCGTACAGCGAATTCTCGCTTTGCGCGAATGCCGTACTGCCAGGGGAATGCGGGCTGTACGGATTGTGAAGCTGTACACAATCCGTACTATGATTGCACGCGCAAAAAATTGCGGTTACCGAGAAGCTATTGACTACATCGGATTTAGTGGATTGCGAGAAATCGGAAGCCGGCGCTGAGCCTGCCCCGAGCTCGTGGACACACCCGATGAGTCCTCAACGCTTGAGGCGCTTCGTCCACTCGAGGCAGGGCGCCTCCACCCAGGTGTACAGCACGTGGGCGGCGGCGATGCTCGCGGCGTAGCAGACCCCGAGGAAGGCCAGGGACACCAGATCCGAGGGGGGGGCGATGCGCACCTTCACGGCCAGCAGCAGCATGCACAGGGGCACGTGCACGAGATAGATGCTGTACGAGATGCGACCCAGGTACTGCAGAGGACGTGCGGCGAGCCAGGTGTAGAGCCGGTGGCTCCGTCCGGCCGCATAGAGGATCGAGCTCGTGGCCGCCGTCACGAACACGCGGCTGTCGAGCTTCCACAGGAACAAGCCCCACAACCCGAGCACGAAGGCGTACCAGACCGCACGGGGCAGGCGGCCCTCGAGCGTCCACCACGTCAGCGCGCCCGCCAGGAAGATGAACACGTGGGAGGGCAGGTACATCATGTGCGGCTGGTGGGACCGCATCTCCACCAGGCCCATGGGCCAGGCCAGCGACACCACGAACAGGACCGAGAAGAACATCGTCAGTACGCCATCGCGGCCCGACCAGCGGGAGAGCGCCTGGGCGCACCCCAGCAGCACCGCGAACGCCAGGTAGAACTGGAACTCGATGCAGAGGGTCCAGAAGGCGATGTTGAGCTGCCCGTACCCCAGGACATCCTGCAGGTAGAGCAGGTGGGACAGCAGGTGAGGTGCCGAGGGCAGCTCCGCTGGCTTGCCCGTCATCGCCGCGCGCAGGAGCAGGTAACCACAGAACAGGCCGAGTGCCACCCAGTAGGGCGGATCCAGGCGCAGCGAGCGGCGGAGGATGAACTGGCCGATGCCCCGGGGGGACAGGCGAGTGTGGCGCAGCGAGAAGGCGATGACGAAGCCACTGAGCGCGAAGAACACCTCGACGCCCCGGTGTCCGAAGTCCGCCACGCGGACCATCCACTCGGACAACGCTCCCGAGCCGGCGAAGATGAAGAGGCCCACGGCGTGCGGCAGCACCACGGCCAGCGCGGCGAATCCGCGCAACCCATCCACCAGGGTCATCCGGCGAGCGATCGACCCCACCTCACGGGGAGAATTGGACGCCAGGCGGACGGACGAGGGCTCGGCGTCAACCGGGCGAGGCGCTTCGAGGAGCGGAATCGGCAGGGGGGAAGACATGCGGAGCGCGAACAATCGAGGAGGGCTCAGACATCCACTGTCGTCGCCACCGGAGGTAGGGAGCCCGCGGGGGAGAGCAGCTCTCCCATGCCGTGGGCGGTGAGGAGCTGCTCATGGACGTTCGCGGACACCTCGTTGAGGGTCTTCAGGGCGTCGCCCAGGTGGTGATCCACGATGGTGCGCAGGGGGCGTGAGCCCACGGGCGTCTCGATGAGGCGGGCGATGACGTCGGCCACCTCCTGCGGGTTGGGCGCGTCCGGCCCCCGCAGCGAGGCCGCGAGGCCGCCGAACATCTTTTGCGGCAGCTCCGCGAGCGGGCCGTAGGAGTCGACGCGGGCCGTGTCCTCGGGGGTGACGATCTTGGTGAAGAGCGCGGTGGGGTAGCCCCCCGGCTCCACGATGACCGAGTCGATGCCGAGCGGGGCGAGCTGGTAGCGGTAGGACTCGGCGAGCCCCTCCACCGCTCGCTTGCTGGCGCAGTAGATCCCCAGGAAGGGGAAGGTGATGCGCGCCATGTTGCTGGACACGGTGAGGAGCAGGCCCGAGCGGCGCTCGCGCATGTGCGGCAGGACGGCGCGGATGACGCGCTGGACGCCGAACACGTTGGTGTCGAACAGCGCCTGGAGCTGATCGTCCGTGAAGCCCTCGTCCAGGCCCGTGGCCATCATTCCCGCGTTGTTGACTGCGGCGTCCACCCGGCCCGCGGTCTCGAGCACGCGATCCACCGCGGTCCGCACGGAGGCATCATCCGTCACGTCCAGCTCCAGCACGTGCAGGCGGAGGTTCTCGCGGCGGGCCAGCTCGTTCAGCTCCCGGGCCGCGCTCTCGTTGCGTCGATGGATGCCGCGCATCCCGGCGAAGACGATGTGCCCCTTGCGCGCCAGTGTCTCGGCCGCCAGACGCCCGAAGCCAGTGCTCGAGCCCGTGATGAGGATGGACTGCTGCTGCATGGTGTGACCCCCTGGGGTGTGGCTCATCCGTTTCGGAGCGTAGACAGGATCCACACCCGGGGTCTGGCCAATTCGACGCGGGGCGCGCGCGTCACGGACGACGCGGCGCCCCTGTCCGTTCCCGCGTTCCTAGTAGCGGTAGTGGTCGTTCTTGTACGGGCCCTCGAGGGGCACGCCGATGTACTTGGCCTGATCCGGGGTGAGCTCGGTCAGCATCGCGCCCAGCTTGGTGAGCTGCAGGCGCGCCACCTTCTCATCCAGGTGCCGCGGCAGCATGTACACGCCCGGCTTGTACTTGCCCGGGTTGGTGAAGATCTCCACCTGCGCCAGCACCTGGTTGGCGAACGAGGAGCTCATCACGTAGCTGGGGTGGCCGGTGCCGCAGCCCAGGTTCACCAGACGCCCCTGGGCCAGCAGGATGATGCGCTTGTTGTCCGGGAAGATGATGTGGTCGACCTGCGGCTTGATGTTCTCCCACTTGTACTGCTTGAGGCTCGCCACATCGATCTCGTTGTCGAAGTGGCCGATGTTGCACACGATCGCGTTGTTCTTCATCCGCTTCATGTGCTCGTGGGTGATGACCTGGTAGTTGCCCGTCGCGGTCACGAAGATGTCGGCCTTGTCCGCCGCGTACTCCATGGTCACGACCCGGTAACCCTCCATCGCCGCCTGGAGCGCGCAGATGGGATCGATCTCGGTCACCCACACCTGGGCCTGCAGGCCGCGCAGCGCCTGCGCCGAGCCCTTGCCCACCTCACCGTAGCCGGCGACCACGGCCACCTTGCCGGCGATCATCACGTCCGTGGCGCGCTTGATGCCGTCCACCAGGGACTCGCGGCAGCCATAGATGTTGTCGAACTTGGACTTGGTCACCGAGTCGTTGACGTTGATGGCCGGGAACGCCAGCTTGCCCTCCTTGGCCATCTGGTACAGGCGGTGCACGCCCGTGGTGGTCTCCTCGGTGACGCCGCGGATGTTCGCGAGGATCTTCGAGTACCAGCCCGGCTTGGCCGCCAGCTGCTTCTTGATGGCGGCGAAGAGCACCGTCTCCTCCTCGCTGCCCGGGTTGGACAGGACGGAGAGGTCCTTCTCGGCGCGGGTGCCCAGGTGGATGAGCAGCGTGGCGTCGCCACCGTCATCGAGGATCATGTTGGGCGTGCCGCCGTCGGCCCACTCGAAGATGCGGTGGGTGTACTCCCAGTACTCCTCGAGCGTCTCGCCCTTGTAGGCGAACACGGGGGTCCCGCCCGCGGCGATGGCGGCCGCGGCGTGGTCCTGCGTGGAGAAGATGTTGCAGGACGCCCAGCGGACCTCCGCCCCGAGCGCCTCCAGGGTCTGGATGAGCACCGCGGTCTGGATCGTCATGTGGAGCGACCCGGCGATGCGAGCACCCTTGAGGGGCTGGCTCTTGGCGAACTCGTCGCGGATCGCCATGAGGCCCGGCATCTCGGTCTCGGCGATGGCGATTTCCTTGCGGCCCCAGTCGGCCAGCTTGATGTCGGCGACGCGGTAGTCGGTGAACTTGGTCAGATCGATTGCAGCCCGCATGCATTGCTCCTGATTGGCAGGGGGCTGGATGTGGCAGACGGTTGCTGCTCGCCTCCCGGGCATCCAGCCACGAGTCAGCGAGCGCCGTTGCACGAACCTGAGCCTGGCGAGGGGAAACCCCCCGTTGCAGCGCTCCTCAGGGTGCGCGGAACCTAACCCATGAGGGCCGCCCTTCGCAAAGAGAGAAGCAACGGACGGCCGGTCCCGGGCATGGAGGCCCACCGAGCCCTACCTCGCGGTACGGGAATGCACCGGAGGGAGGGGCGGTGGGCGAGGGTGGGCAGAGGCCAGGGGGCGGGCGGGGGTCCGGCCGCGTGGGGGCTCGTGGCCGGAAGTTCCGGACGTGGAGTTAGCGCAACGAAGTCTGGCCAACATGCCGCCGTGCGCATGGCTGATGCGTCGTGGGAAGAGTGCGTAACCTCGCTCGCTCACGACCCTCAGGAGAGATGAAGACATGACTCCCAACTCCTTGGAATCCACTGGGCCCGGCACGTTCTCCTGGTGGAGCTCAGCCCTCGCGGTGCTCCTGCTGCTGGGCGGATGCGACGACCCTCCCGAACCGACGCCCCGGAGCCGATGCGAGGGCTTCCGTGGACGGACCCTGGAAGGGGCAAGCATCACCGGTGCCGAGCTCGTCGCCGCGTCCGGCCAGTTGCCGGAATATTGCAAGGTCTCTGGAGCGCTTCCCCCTTCGCTCGAATTCGAGGTGCGTCTGCCCTCCTCGTGGAACGGAAAGACGGTTCATGCCGGTGGCGGCGGCTTCGACGGCTTCATTCCCAGTGGAGATGTCTATACACAGAAGGGGTACGCCTCCATTGCCTCGAATGGTGGGCATACGGGTGATGTCCTGGACGGCTCTTTCGCCCTGGATCCCCAGAAGCTCGATGACTTCGCCTATCTCTCCATCCACCGGGTGCAGCCCGTCGCGAAGGCGATCATCCAGGAGAGATACGGCACGAGCTCCACGAAGACCTATTTCGAGGGGTGCTCCAATGGAGGCCGGGAGGCGCTGATCGAAGCGCAGCGGTGGCCGGAGGACTTCGATGGAATCATCGCCCGGGCTCCCGCCTACAACTTCGTGGAGTTATTGCTTGCGTTCAACCGGAACACCCGGCAGCTGTCGAAGCCCGGCGCCAATCTCTCCTCCGCGAAGCTCGTGGCCCTGGGCAAGGCGGTGCTCGATGCGTGTGACGCGAAGGATGGTGTCGCCGACGGCATGATTTCCCTGCCCTCGGCCTGCCAGTTCGATCCCGCGGTGCTCCGGTGCCTCGGGGCCGAGCGGGATGATTGTCTGACGTCCGAGCAGGAGACGTCGGTCAGGACGATCTACTCTCCGTTCGTTCTCAATGGCGCGACCCTCAATCAGGGGTGGCCGCCGGGAGGGGAGGCGGACCCGGATGGCTGGGCCGCGTGGATCACGGGCAATGGGAACGCCACACTCTCGCTGAGCGGCCTCTTCGGGAGCGGTCTGATCAAGTTCTTCATCACCCGCGACCCTGACTTCGACCCGTTGACCTTCGAGCCCAACGACTGGCTCCCCCGGATCGACGAGGTGTCGGACCTGGTGTCTGCCAACAGCACGGACCTCACGCGGTTCCGGGCGCGTGGCGGCAAGTTGATTCTCTGGCACGGCGGCACCGATGCGGCCATCAGCCAGAAGGGGACGGATGTGTATTACGAGAACCTGGTCCAGGCCGCGGGCGGTCTGGCCGAGGCGGATACGTTCGTCGAGTACTTTCCCGCCCCAGGCGTCAACCACTGCGCTGGTGGAGCCGGAGCGGATTCCGTGGATCTGCTCACGGCGTTGGAGAACTGGGTCGAGAAGGGTGTTGCGCCTTCACAGGCGGGGCTGGTGGCGGCGAAGCTGAATCCGCAGACGGGCGAGACCGTTCTTTCCAGGCCCCTGTGCAAGTATCCGCAGTACCCCAGGTACAATGGTTCGGGGGACGTCAACTCGGCTGGGAGCTTTACCTGCGTCAACCCCTGATCGCTTCGAGGACAGAACCATGACCAGAAGATTGGAAGGCAAGGCGGCGCTCGTGACGGGCTCCGGTTCGGGCATCGGTCGTGCGGTGGCGATGGCGTTCGCTCGCGAGGGGGCGCGGGTCATCGTCTCCGACATCAACGTCGCTGGCGGAGAGGAGACCGTGGCGGCCATCCAGAAGCAGGGCGGAGAGACGCGCTTCATCCGCTGCGACATCTCGAGGTCCTCCGAGGTGGAGGCGCTCGTTCGCGGTACGGTGGAGGCCTTCGGGCGGCTGGACTGCGCCGTGAACAACGCCGGCATCGCCGGGCTCATGGCTCCCACGGGTGATTATCCCGAGGACGCCTGGGACCAGGTCATCGCCACCAATCTCAAGGGCGCGTGGCTGTGCATGAAGCAGGAGATCCAGCAGATGCTGAAGCAGGGGGGCGGCAGCATCGTCAGCACCGCCTCGGTGGCGGGGTTGGTAGGCGTCCAGATGGCGCCCGCGTACGTGGCCGCCAAGCACGGGCTCGTCGGTCTCACGAAGGCGGCCGCGCTGGATTACGCCAAGGCGAACATCCGCATCAACGCGGTGTGTCCGGGTGTCGTCCGCACGCCCATGGTCACGGTCTTCACCGACCAGAACAAGGAGCTGGAAGCCGCGGCGATAGCCTCGGAGCCGGTGGGCCGGATGGCGCTGCCGGAGGAGATCGCCGAGGCCGTGGTGTGGTTGTCCTCGGGCGCGGCGTCCTTCATCACGGGCGCGGCGATGCCCGTGGATGGCGGCTACGTCGCGCAGTAGGGACCCTCCCTACGAGAGGGGCAGCTCGAGGATGGCCGTGGCGCCCTTGCCCGGCCCTTCGCTCTCCAGGGAGAGGCTGCCGCCGAGCATCTTCGCCGCGAGCGCGCTGGAGTGCAGGCCCAGGCCATGTCCTCCCTCCCGGGTCGTGAAGCCCTGGGAGAAGAGCCGCTCGCGGAGCTCCGGAGCGATGCCCATGCCGTTGTCCACGACCCGGATCCGGGCCATGTTGTCCTCCGCCCCGAGCTGGACGTGCAGGTGGCGCTGGTCCGTGGGAAGGGCGAGCATGGCGTTCTTGGCGTTGCTGATGAGGTTGACGAGGATCTGCACCACCTTGTGCTTGTCGAGCCGCGTCCTGGGCAGGGGAGGGAGCTCCCGGGTGACGCTGATGCCGTGGCGCTCGAGGGAGGGCAGCTGGATGCTCAGCGCATCGTCGATGAGGAGCGGGAGATCGCACTCCTCGACGACGAGCGTGTTGCGCGCATAGGTCTGTTGGATCTGGACGATGGCGCGGATGTGCTCGATGTGCTTGCCCATGGCCCCCATGCTGTCCTGGAGCATCTTCTGCTCGCGGAGCAGCTCGTCCCCGAGCGCGGACAGGTAGACCGGCAGTTGAGTACCGCGTGGATCGCGGGTGAGGAAGTCCGCCAGCTCACCGTGGTGCGACTCGAGCAGGGTGCTGACCTGCTTGAGCCGGCCCACGCGCGAGGCATTCACCATCTCGGTCATGCTCTGGAGGTTGATGACGGCACTGGTGAGGACATTGCCGACGTTGTGCAGCACGTTGGCGGCCACTTCGGCCATGCCGGCCCCTCTCGCGGAGTCCACCAGGCGGGCCTGGGTCTGCTTGAGCTCGCGCGTGCGCTCCTCCACGCGCTTCTCCAGGTCGTCATTGGCGCTGCGCAGCGCGGCCTCCGCGCGCTGGACCTCGGCATACAGCTGGGCGTTCTCGATGGAGATGGCGGCCTGGCAGGCGAGGTGTCCGAGCAGGGAGAGGCGGGAGGGAGTGAAGGCGTTGGTGGTGAGGCCGTTCTCCAGGTACAGCACGCCGCGGAAATCCTCCTGGCGCAGAAGGGGAAGGCAGAGCACCGAGCGGGCGCGGCCCAGTGTGAGCCAGGCATCGGACGAGAAGGGGTGGGGCTGGGAGGCATCTCCAATCAGCACGTGCTCTCGGGTCCGCCTGACGTAGGAGATGAGGGTCCATGGCAGCCGGGACTCGTCCGGCGGGGTGGCGGAGTCCTCCGGCGAAGTGCCCACGACGGCGACCACCGGGAGCTTGTCGCCGCGAGGCAGTAGCAGGGCGCCGCGCTGGGCTCCGGCGTTCTCGATGGCGGCGCGGAGCAGCGTGGCCGCCAGCCGCTCGAGGACGATCTCCCCGGAGATGGCCTGCTGGGCCTTGACGACGGTGAGCGCGTCGATCTGCGTGGAGTCCGTATCGGTGGAGTCCTCCCCGGCCGCCATGGAGGAGACCAGGTGCGGCCACTCGGAGTCCAGGTGCTTCACCTTGCCCCGGGCGCCCCAGCGCAGCCAGGCCTCCCGGGCCTTGCGGGCGTAGGTGTCGGCGAGGGTCGGCACCTTCCGCTCGTACCAGAAGCGGGCGGCGAGCTCACTGGCCAGGGCGACGTGCTGGATGAAGCCGTGCTCACGGGCCGACTGGTGTGCTTCCTCGTAGGCGCGGAGGGCCTCGCCTTCCCGGTCCGTGAGGCGGGCCAGCTCCGCGGACACCATCCGCTCGGGGGCGCGGAAGGTCGCGGGCTGGTGGCTGGCCCACTCGGCGAGCTGTTGCTGGTGCTCGCGGAGGGCCGCCAGGGCCTGGGGCCGTTCCTCGGGTGCCATCGTCCCATGGCAGGCGGCCAGGGTCAGGGCTCGGAAGAGGTGGAAGTCCAGGAGCTGGATCTGTCCGAGCGAGGACCAGGCCAGCTCGGCGGCCCGGGCCCCCGCCTCGCGCGCCTCGGCGTAGGCGCCACTCAGGAAGCGCGCCTGCATCTTGAAGAGCCAATACCAGCACCGCATGGTGCTCATCCGGGCGGGGGTCAGCCCGGCCTCGAAGGACTGCTCGTCGAAGTCCTCCCCGTTCAGCGAGCCGAATGCCGGGGAGAGGCCGCGCAGCTGCTGCACGTAGCGCTGCATGTGGATGAGGACGGACTGCATGTCCGGGAAGCTCGTCTTGCGCAGGAAGGCCAGTCGTGCGACCGACTCCTGGTAGACCTCCTCCAGGTCGTGCCCCAGCGCGAGCTGGAGCGTGACGATGTGGCCGCAGCAGAAGCTGGCGATCTGGAGATCACTGGCCTGGAGCGAGTGGTGGAAGCCCCGGCGGACGAGCTCCAGGCCGCCTGGGAGCGGCTGGGTCCAGTTGTTGATGACCTCCTGGATGTAGAGGATCTTGCCGCGGATGGAGGAGAGGTCGTAGCGCTCGACGAGGGCCCAGGCGAGCTGGCCGAAGGCGTAGGCTTCCCGGTACCGCTTGAAGGAGGGGCCCAGCATCACGCCGTACCAGGCATACCCGTGCGCGGACGAGGCGGTGTTGCCGTGGCGGATGCTGAGGGAGACCATCCGGCACAGGACGACGATGAGCAGGTGGTGATTGGTGAAGTACGCTGGCGCGGTCAGGGCGCCGAGCACGTTCATCACCGCCTCCATGTCCGGATCCGTCATGCGAGGCAGGTCGACGAGCCTCTCGATGGGGCGATCGCCCAGCAGGGCCCACACCTCCTCGTTGGCGGCCACGACCTCCTCCCAGGAGGGGCGCAGGGACATGGGCAGGCCCATCTGGGCAAGGCACTCCACGAGGCTGGCGATGGCCGTCTGGATCTCACTGGCGGCGACGTGGATGTTGCTCTTCAAGCGGTAGACGGCCGCCGTGTCCGCGCGGGTGCTGGCCCGGGGCCGGAGCTCCTCCACCAGGCGGCGGGCCTCGGCGGCGTCTCCGCTCATGAACTCACAGGTGGCCCGGTCGAGCTGGATCTTGAAGGCCAGCTCGGGCTCGTTCTCCCAGGGGTCTCCCGGGAGCAACTGGAAGGCCGTGGTGAGATAGGCAACGGCGGAGCGGAACGCGGTGGAGGCCTTGGCCTTCCGTCCGGCCTCGGCGTTCAGGATCGCCACACGGAGCCGCTCCTCGGGGTGATCGATCAGCTCCGCTCCGGCGCTGAGATGGCTCACGACGTCGAAGAGCTTCTCCCGCACCGCTTCCGGCGACAGGCTCTCCAACAGCAACCGGCCGATGCGCAGGTGGACGGCCTTGCGCTCCGCCTCGGGGATGAGGGCGCGGGCCGCCTGCTGGATGCGGTCGTGGAGGAAGCGGTACTGCTCCGGACTGGCACGTACCAGCATGCCTTCCTGGAGCGCGGGCTCGAGGCCCTGCTCCACCTCGGAGGGCTCCGGCATGTGGGAGATGAGGCCGAGCATCTGGAGCGTGAACGCGTTGCCGACACAGGCCGCGAGCCGCAGCAGGTGCTGGGTACTCATGGGCAGCTGGCGCAGCTTGCCAGCCATGAAGTCGACGACGTTGTCGGAGTAGCCCCTGGCTCGGGTGGCTTCGGCGTCCCAGCTCCAGGCGCCCTCGGGCGTACGGCGCAAGAGCCTGTCCTGGTTGAGCGTGCGCAGGAACCGCAACAGGAAGAAGGGATTGCCTCCCGTCTTGTCGCGAGCCAGGGCCGCGAGGGGTTCGACGATCCCTGGCCCCGCTCCTGGCAGCGTGTCGGCGACGAGCTGCCTCACCTCGTCGAGGCTCAGCGGCTCGAGCTGGAGATCGGTCATCCGCGCGCCGGCCTTGCGCAGTCCCTCCAACGTATGCGCCAACGGGTGGGTGGGGCCGACCTCGTTGTCGCGATAGGCCCCGATGAGCAGGACCGGAGGTGTCTCCGGATGGGTGAGCAGGTGGTGGATGAACTGGAGGCTGGCGAGATCCGCCCACTGGAGGTCATCCAGGAAGACGACGAGGGGGTGCTCGGGAGTGGCGAAGACACCGAGGAGCTTGCGGAAGACGCGGTGGAAGCGGTGCTGGGCCTCGGTGGGAGGCAGCTCCTGGACCGGGGGCTGCTTGCCGGCGACGAGTCCGAGCTGGGGCACCACGTCCACGAGGACCTGACCCTGTCCCTCCCAGGCCTCGTTCAGATGCGCGCTCCAACGGGCCAGCTCCTCGTCGGTGCTGGCGAGCAGTTGTTGCGTCAGGTCGCGGATGGCCTGGGCCAGGGTGGCGTAGGGGATGTCCCGCTGGAACTGTTCGAACTTGCCGCCGAGGAAGAAGCCACGCTGGCGCACCACGGGCTTGTGCAGCTCGTTGACCACGGTGGATTTGCCGATGCCGGAGTACCCGTGGACCAGGATCAGCTCGGGCCGTCCGCTCTGCGCCACGCGCTCGAAGCCCTGGTGCAGGACCGCGGCCTCCGAGCCCCGCCCGTAGAGGCGCTGGGGGAGCTGGAAATGGGTGGGGGCGTCGTGCACTCCGAGGGGAAAGTCCTCGTGCACGCCCCGGAGCAGGTCGTTCCGGCACCGCTCGAGGTCCGCCTGGAGCCCGTCGGCGCTCTGGTAGCGCTCCTCGGCGACCTTGGCCAGCAGCTTGAGGACGATGGCGGAGAGGACGGGCGGCAGGCCCGGTACCCGCTCCAGCGGTGACTGGGGCGCCTGGGCCATGTGCGCATGGAACCACTCGAGTGCGTCACGCCCATGGAAGGGGCGGCTGCCGGTCAGGAGTTCATAGAGGGTGACACCCAGCGAGTACAGGTCGGTGCGGGAGTCCACCGGGCGGTTCATGCGCCCGGTCTGCTCGGGGGACATGTAGGCCAGGGTGCCCTCGATGAGGGCGGCGGGGGCCGCGTCCACGTGCTCGACGAGCTGAAGGGTGGCGGTGCCGAAGTCGATGAGCCGGGTGTCCCCCGAGGGGGTGACGATGATGTTGGAAGGTTTGAGGTCCTTGTGGATGACACCGTGGCGGTGGAGCTCGGCCAGGGTGGAGGCCAGGGAGAGGGCCAGGTCCAGGGCGCGGATCACCTCGAAGGGGCGGCCGGTGAGCTCGGACAGGGGCTCACCCTCCACTTCCTCCAACAGGAGCACCGGGCGCTCCTGGTGATGCTCGCAGGCATGGACGCGGGTGACGCCGCGCACGTCCTGGAGGCGCTGGAGGATGCCGAACTCACGGCGATAGCGCTCGAGCTCTCGTTGGTTCGGGAAGTGGGCCGCGGGCGTCTTGAGGATGAGGGGGAGGCCATCGGCATCACGCACCGCATGGAAGATGAGGTTGGTGCTGGTGGCCTTGATGGCCCCTCGGAGGGTGTAGCCAGGGAGGTGCAACATGCCGTGAGGGAACGACTCGGGACCGGGGGTGGGGGCGTCGGCCGGGGGGGGGACCGACCATCCGCCATCTTCGCCGCAAACGCGATCGAATGCAGGCCCGGAGTGTGCCCCCCGCCTCATTCTCCGCGTCGGCCGGGGAGCTGGCGGAAACTCACGGGGTCTCCTGGGCCGGAGCATGGGGGAGCTCCAGCGTGAAGGTGGCTCCATGCCCCGGGCCGTTGCTGTGGACGCTCAGTGAGCCTCCGAGCTCCTGGGCAGCCAGGGCGCTGGAATGCAGGCCGAAGCCATGCCCCTCCTCACGGGTGGTGAAGCCGTACTGGAAGATGCGGGTGAGCATCTCCGGCGCGATGCCCATGCCGTTGTCGTGCACCTGGATGCGGACGCGGTCGGTGCCGGCGCGCTCCATCTTCACGGACAGGAGTCGTTCGGCCGGGGGCAACCCATCCATGGCGTACTTGGCGTTGCTCACCAGGTTGACCAGGATCATCAGCGTCTTGTGCTTGTCGGTGAGCATCGGAGGCAGGGACGCCAGGTGGCGCACCACCTTCACCTGGTGGCGGGTGAGTCCGGCCGCGTTGATGCGCAGCGCGTCCTCCACCAGGTCGGCCAGTTGGACGGCTTCCTGGAGCCGGGGCGTGCGCGCGTAGTTCTGTTGCACCTTGACGATGTCGCCGATGTGCTCGGTGTAGCGCCCCACGTCATCGAGCAGCGCGAGGATCTCCTGGCGCTCGTCCAGCAGGTTCTGTCCCAGCTTGCCCAGGAAGGGCATCACGTTGCGTCCGCGCTCGTCCTGGGTGAGGAAGGTGCCGATGTCGGACTGGCGCTCCTGGAGCATTTGAGCGACGCGGCCCACGTGCTCCAGGCGCATGCCGGCTACCCGCTCCTTGGCGACCTGGGCGGAGGTGTAGACGCTGTTGAGCACGTTGCCCACGTTGTGCAGCACGTTGGTGGCGATCTCCGCCATGCCGGCGCGGCGGGCGGTCTGCACCAACTGCATGTGGACGTCCTTGAGCTCGCGGGTGCGCTCCTCGACGCGCTGCTCGAGTCCCTCGTTGGCGAGATGGAGCTCCTTCTCGCGCCGTTGCACCTGGTCGGCCATGAGCCGGAAGGCGCGAGCCAGGAGACCCAGCTCGTCGCCCCGTGAGGTGTCCAGCTCGACGTGGAACTCACCGGAGGCCACCCGGTCGGAGGCCTGGGTGAAGGCGAGCAGCGGACGGGTGATCTGCCGCTGGAGCACCCAGTACAGGATGGCCAGCTCGAGACAGAGCGAGAGCAGGCCGAGAATCAGCACGGTGCGGGCCGCACGGAAGGCGGGCCGGGTCACCACGCTCTCGGGCAGCACGGTGACGAGGTTCCATCCGGGGCCCTGGAGCCGGGCCGTGGCGAGGTACTCGTCGTACTGGGGGAGCGCCTGCATGGTTTCCCCGGGTGGACGGTTCTTCACCCGCTCGACGATGTCCCGCAGGTGGGCCGCCGGGTCCGTGGTGCCTTTCAGCTCGGGATGGGCGATGAGCTGTCCATCGTCGCGGAAGAGCACGTTGTACGCGCCAGGCAGGTGATCGTTGATGGTGCGGGCCATCAACTCCTCGAGGAGCACATCATGGCTGAGGGTGGCGACGTGGCGGCCCTGCTCGTCCAACGGTGTGGCGACCGAGGCCATCGGCTTGTTGCTGACCGGATCCTGGTAGACACCGGACCAGATCGTCTTCCGCTGGGGATCGTTCTGGGGGACGCTGATGGTGAAGTGCGTGAAGTCGGTGATCCGGAAGTCCGGCGGGATGTCCAGGCACCAGCTGGAGTTGTTGGGCCAGTAGAGGACGAAGGGCCCCTCGGGCAGCGTGACGGCGGTGTTGGTGAACCGGACGTAGAAGGCGGGTCCGAACCAGGAGATCACGTCGTACGAGGCGAGAATCCTCCGGCGCATCTCCGCGTCGACCTCCACGTTCCGGGGAATGAAGACGCACGGCGCCGTCGTGGTATCGATGTTCTCGGTACGGTTGCGGATGGTGCCATCGGGCAGATGGATGAAGAGGCGATTGAAACGGGTGCTCACCTCTTGCGGAGGGAGGGCCCGGATCCTCTCCTCCAGGGTCTTCTTGAGCAGGGCGTGGTTGTCCTCGGCCAGGACGAAGATGGCCTGCTCCCGTTGACCGCGCTCCGCCACATGCTGCTCCAACTGCGCGAGCGCTTCGGTGCGCAGCGTGCTGTACATGTGGAGGTAGCTGAAGAAGGTCGTCAGCGCGATGATGACCGCGATGCGCACACCCATGTGGAGGAGCGTCGAACGGGCCAGGGGCGCGCGGAGTCTGGTGGGCTGCGGCATGAGGTCGACCGTGAAGATTCCGACACGGAACCCACCTCGGCAATTTCCCGTTGGGACATGCGAGCGGGGGCTCGTCTGATGGGTCGGCCTCGAGGCGGTCCTCTCCTCGTGGTACGGCAACTCGCCGTGGCCCCTTACCTGCTTCTCGAGCTGAAAAGCAAGAATCGAGCGACGTTCCGTTGTCTCACAATGCCAGGCCTTCCTTGAGCAGGGCGAGACCGAACCACCAGTGGCCATCCGCCGTGCCAAGCTTCAGCGCTCCGGCCATCATCCGTTGATAGAACTCACCGAGCGAGGGGGTGGAGTCGAGCGTCTCCGCGCCGGTGGCCCCCGCGTGCTTCATCTGGCGGGCGAGGTACAGCTGCATCGTGCCGGCGAGCGTCGCCGCCAGGCGGCGGGTGTAGATGAAGCGGTTGGGGAGCTCGACGAACCGCCTGTCGTCGTAGGCCGAGAGCAGCCGCAGGGTGGTGCCCTCGTCCATGCGCAGGAAGACGGAGATCACCGCGAGATCGTAGAAGGCGTCCGTCGGCCCGGCGGTGGCCCAGTCGAGGATCTGGATCGCCTCGCCGTCGTAGACGAAGTTGGTGGGGTTGAGGTCGTTGTGGCCGAGGACCAGGGCGCGTTCGCTGGCCGGTGGATTCCCTGCGAGCACGCGCTGGACCGTGTCGCCGACGAAGACCGGGAGGGCGAAGCCGGTCAGGAAGCCGTTCCAGATCTGGGAGAGGAACTCGCGGGGATCGCGCATGCGCGCGTCGGCGGGGAGGGGGAGCGCGTGGATGCGGCGCACGGTGCGGCCGAGGAGGGTGAGCGCGGCTTCGTGGGTGCTCGGGTCCCGGTAGAAGGCCGCGAACGAACGGTCGGTGACGAAGGCGGTCAAGACCGCGCGCCGCGCCTCGTCGACGTGGACGATGCGAGGCGCGAGGCCCGCATCGGCGGCGAGCCGCTGGATGTGGAGCTCGCGGCGCCAGTCCGCGTCGTTCTCGGACTCGCCAGCGATCTTGAGCACGAACGGCTGGCCGGTGGCCTCGACACGGTAGACGCCGGCGCCCGAGAGCCCTGCGGCGATCCGGGTGATGGCGGTGGTGGGCCCTCTGAGGTCCGCGGGCAAGCAGTCTTCGACGGTCATGTTCGACTCCGGCGCAGGAAGGACGGTTCAGTAGCGAGGCGGAGTCTAGATCGGCGTCTCTGGCCTACAGGTAAAGGTACAAAGTAACATCCGGTCCTCCATGCATTGGGAACCGCTCGCAATGGCCGTCCTCCTTCTGGTGCTCTGCGTCTGGGTGGCCATGGCGCTCATCAGGCCGACGACCGGGCCGAGGCGGCGCGGAGGGCGCAGCGCCATCGCCGAGTTCACCTGGAAGAACTTCCCGACCCTGTACGCCGTCTACGAGAAGTCGCTGCTGCTCCTGGGCTGCATCGCGCTGCTCGCAGGCGCGGCCTACTGCGTGAAACTCGCTCTGACGCCTTAGAGAATGCGGCGGGACGCTGGCTGGAGTGGGCCCTTCTGAGCCGCAGTCGGTGTTCCGCGCTGGGGGCGGGGAGATAGGTCCCTCCTATGCGCCACTTGCGGCCATGCGGCGCAGGAAGGTGGGGGCGACGAGGAAGACGAAGAGGAGGCGCCCCACCTGCACGGCGAGCACCAGGGAGAGGCTGGCGCGGGTCTCGAGGGCGATGGCGAGCACGGAGTCGGCTCCACCCGGCGAGGTGGCGAAATAGGTGGTGAGCAGATCCACCCCGCTCACGGCCGACCAGCCCCAGGCGAGGAGGAGACAGCCCCCCACCATTGCCACCGCGGCCACGAGGGCGCCGAGGGCGACACGCTTCAGCTCATGCACGGCCGCTTCGTCGAAGTGGCTGCCCACGCGCACCCCGAGCGCCCACAGAGAGAGGGGCAGCACCCCCGGAGGCCAGGCCCCTATCGGAAGGCCCAGGGCCGAGAGGGGGATTCCCAGCACCAGGGGCCCGAGGAAGGCGCCGGCCGGAAGCTTCAGCCAGAGGCCCACCGCTCCACCGATGACGGCGACGAACGCCGTCACGCCCCACGCCAGCCAGGGAGACGGGTCCCCGGGTAGCGCCGCGACAGCGGCCACCCGCGAATCCGGAGCACCACCCGCCCACCTGCCCACCGCCGCCGCCACGAGGATGACGATGCCCAGACGCAGGTACTGGAAGAGCGTCACCAGCCGGGCGTCGGCGCCGAGCTCCTCGCTCAGGGCCACCATCGCCGAGGCGCCCCCCGGCATCAGGCCGAGGGTGGCGGTGCGGACATCCACGCCGCCCAGCCGGCTGAAGACGAGCGCCACCCCCAGGCCGATGGCCACCACCCCCACCACGTTGACGAGCGCGACGGGCCAGTGCTCCGCGAGCGCGCTCCACGCGGAGGGGTTGAAGGAGGAGCAGATGGCCGCGCCCAACACGGCCTGCGCCCCCAGCAGCAGAAGTCGCGGCACGGGGACGTGCACCGACAACGAGAGGGCCGCCACGAGCGACACCAGCATCGCGCCGAGGAGCGCGCCCGCGGGCACATGGAGCCACTCGCCCAGGGCGGCGCCCAGCAGGGTCGCCGCCATCACCGCCCATGAACGGGGGCGTACCCGCTCACCAGTCCCGGAGTCCTTCGACATGCGGCGCGCAAGGTAGCGCACGCGGTCACCTCCGGCGAGCACCGTGCAGGTGGCCCATCGGCCGGGACGTCGGCGCTTACGGGGTCGTGCAGGAGCGGTTGATGAGCGTGCCTGACTGGGTCTGCCAGAACGTCACGCGGTAGTATGCGTACGGCCCCCACAGCACCGGGCTGGTGTCGCCGTAGCAGGTCGTGATGTAGACCGACTGCTTCCAGGGCGCCGTGTTCGCCTGGTACAGCACGTTATCGACGTAGATTTGCGTGTCCGCGCCCTGGAACAACGCGAACAACGAGCCCCCCCAGGTCGTAGCCCGCGAGTACGGATCCGAGCACACCGCGCGATACTTCTGGTCACTGCAAAGGAAGTACTCAGTCACTTCGGCGGGACCGAAGCCGAACAGATCCTGCACCACCTTGCCGTCCACGAAGGTCACGGTGCGCTGTGTGCCCTGGTTGGCCGCGTCGTAGTTCTTGATCTCCTGGATCGAGGAGAACGGGCCGCTCCCCTGCATAATGGAGCTCACCCCTTCATCGGCCTCGGTTCCCGCCAGGGCGGCTCCCGCCAGCAAGGATGACAAGGAAATGCCTGCGATAATCATTGATCTCATCAGATTGATTCCTTCCAAGGGCCTTCTGTCAGGCGCTCTGTCTGGTTGTTCAGCGCTCAAGTTTGACTCTTGGAGTGTATGGGACTTCACCCGCAGAACAAAGACACAAGATGCGGGCTACGCAGGAAAATCCCGTCTTTCGGTCAAGGCGGAAGTTTGCGCATCGGGCGGATGTGAGCATCACTCGTCATCGTGGTCCTCCACGCCGCTCCAGTAGCCGGTCACGCTCATCCATGATGTCCCTTGCCGCGCCCCTGCTGGGAGGACGGCTTTGGGGGGGGATGCCTGTACTCGAGCCGGGTCTCCAACTTCCTGCACGACTCGCCCACGCAGTACTACCGCTCCCCGCGCGAGCTGATGCCGCACGGGATGGCGGGTGCATGGATGGCGAAGCTGTAGCAGGTGGGCTGCGAGGGTCCGGCCAAGGGCGAGGGTTATGGCCCCTCACCCTCGGGAAGAGGACCGGGATAAACCAGGGAACGCCTTGGCCTCACTCCCTTGTTCAAATTATACTTGCCGAGGCAATGCCCTGGTGGCTCTTCTCTCAAAATGCTTCAGACAGGGACGGTCCATGCCCACCTATACGGTCAAGAAGAACGACACCCTCAGCGGCATTGCGGCGAAGCATGGCGTGACGCTTTCTGCCTTATTGAAGGCGAACCCCAAGCTCAATAAAGCCAACCTCATCCGTATCGGACAGCAAATCAACATCCCTGCTGGCGGCAAGGTGGTGAAGCCCAAGGTGGTGGAGTCCTCTGGAGGCACGCAGAAGACGCCGGACCAGAAAGCGGCGTGGGTGAAGATGAAGTTCGATGGGAAGACCCTGTCGATTCTTTCCTACAAGACAGACAGACTCGTCCTGGCGGTGCCCTCCATCTCTGGCCTTCCCGCCCACTCGAAGCGCCTGCGCGACTTGATCACAAAGGAGAAGCGGACGGACCTGGATCTCAACAAGGACTACACTGGGCCGGACAGCCAGGACGTCAAGGACGCGGGACCGATCCCGGAAGACGACTACAGCCTGAAGCTGACCAAGACCATGAGCTTCCAGAAGACGTCTGCCGACGGGCAGGGGTGGGGCGTCGGCGGCTGGCGGCTGAACGAGGACCTGTCGGGGAGATGGGACAATCTCTTTGGCGGCCGCTCAGGCTTCTTCCTGCACCATGATGGTGGACAGCGGGGAACGAGCGGGTGCATCGGCGTGAAGTCCGGGACAGACATCGAGCGGATCAAGAAGCTCCTGATCGAGGCGCACAAGAATGGCCAGGAATCGGTGAATGTCGAGGTTGACTATGACTAAGGTCATCGCGGGCCTCGCTGCGGTGCTCCTCTATGTAGGTTGGTCCTCCTACAGGATCCATCAACTCAGCGGGGACCTGGAGAAGGAAAAGACGCGGTTCTACAAGCTGGCGGACGGGTTCGAGCTCCTCCAGTCCGTCAGCAAGAACGACTGCTCTTTTGATGTCAGTGCCTTGCCCAAGTCGAGACTCCTCTATGTGGAAGAAGTGAAGGAGCCGGAGTCACTCTCGGCCCTTCCGCGGGGGGCCCGGCTGTTCCTGTACTCGCTGACGCTGGACGACAAGAAGAAGGAGGAGTTCGACAAGAAGTACCGAGGAGAAGGCCTCCTGCGGTACGAGCCGAGCATCCTCGTGGACAAACAGGGAAGAGTGCTCTCCCTGGAGTGGAGCAAACCGTAGGATTCGTCCGTCACTCGGATTTGAGCTTCTGCAGCTGCTGGTTGAGGCTCTCCGCCCCGTCCTCCGTCGGGTACCAGAGCAGGAGTTCGCCCCTACGGTCGACGGCGAAGGCCACCTTGTCCCTCCTGGCAATGTCGATGAGCTTGCGCGCCTTGCTCAGGTACTCCGGCTCATTCCTCCAGTGGACTCCGCTCAAGCGGCCAGTCACCGGTCCCTGGTACGAGTCCAGCAAGACAATGCCGTCATCGCTGACCTCCACCAGCAGGGCGGGATTATCCTGGAAATCGATACTCTTGTTGCAGCCGAGGAGGACGGTGAGGGCGGCGCCAAGCCGCAAGAGCACGTTGCGCATGAGGGGGTTCAGCGGCTGTAGAGGACCTTGTCCGACTGGTTGTACCACTGCTTCCAACGGCTCAAGGTGAAGGTGCCGGTCGCGAACTTCCTGGCCAGATTCCGGGCCTTGGATTCCGAGACATCGAAGGCATTCTGCAGCTCGGAGCCACGAGTCCCCCAGGCCAGGTCCACCGAGTCATACCCCACGGACTGGATGCCCTGCACGCGCCTAGCCTGCCTCTTGGCCTCGTCGCCGACCTCAACGAAGAAGCTGGTGACGTCGGACAGGGTCTCCCCTACGTTGGTTGCCACCTGTGCACCCGCGAAGAAGTGCATGACGGCATCCATCCGCCCGTCAAACTTCTTGGTGACGTTGGTCGGGGTAGAGGCTCGCACGAGCCGGGTCCTATCCGGTCCCCCGTACTGCACGCTCTCCACCCAGTTTCTCACCTTCCGGAACCGCTTGGCATCTTCGGTCTCGGACGCGCTGCCGGGCGTCTGGCCCCGGAAGTTTTCGGCCAGGATGGAGCCGAAAGCGTCGAACAGCTCCTCCGTGTCATCCTGGCAGTCCCAGAAGAGGTCGTCTTCCGGGTCATTGGTGAAGTAGTATTGCACCGTCTGCTTGAACAGCTCATCCGGATCCAGGACGCCGCGATCGATCAGTGCCCGGATTTTGTTGAGGTACTGATTCTTGGAGAGCTCAGACATGGCCAGTGGTTCCGGTGGCTCAGAGGACTGTGTCACCAAGCGTAACCAGGTCCCTCCACCGCTGTCCAACCGCGACGCCACGAAGCGAGGCGCTACTTTCCTCTTCCCTACACCCGGCCCAGATGATGTCGGTTTAGCGGGAGCCCAGCTCGGCACTCATGCCCAGCCGTTTCAAGTGTCCGAGTACTTCCCCGCCTTCACCACCACCCAGCGCCGGGCCACGCTGCATGGAAGCGGCGGGAAGCGAACCCGCCGCCGCAGGTCGTTTCCCCGAGACTCAGCGGCCGTCGCGAGCCATGGCGTTGCCCATGAGGCCGCGCGTCTTCACCACCAGCTTCGCGAACTCCTCGCGGTCCGCCTGGCCCTCGGTGGCGCCCTCGGCGAGCTTCTGCACGGTGGCCAGGTTCCAACCCTGGGCGTTCGGGCTGCCGCGCAGCACGTCCGCGGTGGCCGCCACCGACAGCGCGAAGCGGAAGTCCGCCGAGGCCGTGTCCAGCGAGGCCCGCATCATCTTCTGCTCGAAGGGGAAGGCCTGCTCGGCGGCCTCGGTGCCGTTGGGCGCCTTGGCGCGGATGCGCACCGTGCCCAGCGGCGCCTTCTCGCCCGTCAGCTCCACCTCGTACATCGCCGTCACGCTGTGGCCCGCGCCAATCTCTCCCGCGTCCACCTTGTCGTTGCGGAAGTCCTTGTCGGCGATGTCCCGGTTCTCGTAGCCCACCAGCCGGTACCGGCTCACCACCTTGGGGTCGAACTCCACCTGGATCTTCACGTCCTTGGCGATGACCTCCAGCGTGCCCGTGAGCTGCTGCTCGAAGACCTTCTTCGCCTCCTTGTAGCTGTCGATGTAGAAGCAGTTGCCGTTGCCCTTGTCGGCCAGCTTCTCCATCAAGTCGTCACGGTAGTTGCCCATGCCGAAGCCGATGGCGGACAGGGTGACGCCCTCCTTCACGTAGCCCTGGATGCTGTTGAGCATGGCGTCCGCGGACAGGTTGGGGCCGATGTTGGCGTCACCGTCCGTGAGCACGACGACGCGCGACACCACGTTGCCCGACACCTTCTTCACCGCGTGCTTGTACGCCAGCTCCATGCCCGTGCCCATGGACGTGCCACCGCCGGACTCCAGCGAGTCGATGGCCTTGTAGATGCGCTCCAGGTCGGTGGCCGCGGTGGGCGAGAGCACGTCCCGGGTGCTCCCCGCGTAGGTGACGATGGCCACCGTGTCGTTCTCGTTGAGGTTCTTCACCGCGATCTTCATCGCCTCCTTGGCCAGCGGCAGCTTGTCCGGCTGGCTCATGGAGCCGCTGGTGTCCACCAGGAAGACCAGGTGCGCGGGCTTGCGCTGCGAGCGCGAGACGACCTTGCCCTGTACACCCACGCGCACGAAGTGGCGGTTGGCGTTGAACGGAGAGGGCGCGCCCTCCAGGTGCACCGTGAAGGCCCCCTGCTCGGGCGGGGCGTAGCGGTATTTGAAGTAGTTGACGAACTCCTCGACCCGGACGGCCGGACGCGGTGGCAGGGCTCCCTGGTTCAGGTAGCGGCGCGATACCGCGTACGACGCCGTGTCCACGTCCACCGCGAAGGTGGAGAAGCGATCCACGGCGGTCTCGGTGAAGGCGTTGGGGGCGTGCTCGGCGAAGGTGTTGCCCGGGGACGGCGGCTCCGGCTGTGAGAGGGGGCTCGCCGGCGGCACCCTCTTCGCCGCCGGAGGTGGAGGCGGCGGGGTGGGGGCACCGGCGGCTACCGCGCCTGACGGTCCGGCGCGAATCGCCATCTCCCGGGCCACCACGACGCCCCCAGCGGTGGACGGGGCCGGCATCGACTTCGCCGGAGCGGCCTCGGCCTTCCTCTTGGCGGCCCCGAACCGCTGTGCATCATCGGCATCCTGCTCCGGAGCGGCCTCGGGCGGCGCGGACGCGACGGCCTCGGCCACAACAGGGGCCTCGGCCTGCTCCTGGGGCGAGCTCGATTCGGACTGCCACTCCATGGACTGTGTGAGGCTTCCTCCGGTGGACCTGTGCTGGGACGTGCTGCAGCCGGGGACGAGGCCCAGGGCGAGGGCGGCACTTCCCCAGCGGGTCAGGCGGTTCAGCTTGGACGAGGGCATGGACGCTCCGGTGTGTTTCCGTGGGAACGGACGCTCGGAACGCACCAGCCTCGATTCGGGTCTAACGGGGCCTGGCGAATTTTTCCCCAACGCTCCCGGGGAGGTTCTCCAGCAGGAGGCGCACTCCCTGTCGCACGGCGTTCCGCACCCGGTCCAGCGCGAGGCACAGCCCGTACGTCAGGCAGATGAGCACCCCCGTCAGCAGCGCGTACCGCGCCCAGCCACTTTGGTTTCCCCACACCTTCTCGAAGCTGAAGCCGAAGATGCGGAAGTAGAGCAGCGCCTCGTGGAAGAAGTACGCGGACATGGACGAGGTGCCGAACGTCTCCACGAAGCGGCGCACGCGGGAGGGCGGGGCGCTCGAGGCCGTCCGCCACTCCAGCCCCACCAGCCCGAGCAGCACGATGCACACCCAGAGCCACCGTTCGGCCGCGTTGGAGGGGTTGGTGACGAAGAATTTGTGCGGCGGGTACAAGTCGCGCAGGGGCTCGGCCGCCAGCGAGCCCACGAGCCCGAGCCCGATGAGGAAGAGCAGCGCCCGGACGAGCCCGGCGCGGCCCCGCTCACCGGCCACCGCCCCGGCATACGCCCCGAGCCAGGTGAAGCCGAGCCATGGCAGGAGGGGGAACACGGCCCCGGTGGTCTTGTTGAGCAGGTAGGCCCACGGTCCTCGCGCGGCCTCGCCGAGCGGCGAGAGGAAGAAGGTGACGAGCGCCAGTGCGAGGGCCACACCCTGTAGCACCCGGGGCCGCGAGGCCAGCGCGGCGGCGATGGGCAGGACGATCAGCAGCGACAGCCCCACGCAGTGGAGGATGTCCATGCGCACGAGCCACCGGGGCTCGCGGAAGAGGGGGAACCACATCCAGTTGACGAGCGTGGCCACGCCGAGCACCTGGAGGGCTCGGCGGAAGTTTCGCCCGAGCCGCTCGCCGTGCTTGCCACTCGGTGCGCTGCGGACCAGCAGCAGCGCGAGCGCGAAGCCCGCCGAGAAGAGGAACGCCGGGGCGACCAGTCCGTCCATCTTGAGGAGGAACTTCGTCGTCCCGCTCTGGCGCAGATCCGGGCGCAGCAGCACCAGCGCGTGGCACTGGATCATGAACAGCACCGCGATGCCACGCAGCCAGTCGATGGCGCGGACGCGCTCGGTGGTGGGTAAGGGGTTCATGGGAGGCATGCCAGCCCGGCCTCGGGGGCCTCTTCGTCCTGGAGCTCCAGCAGGCATTGCAGGGCCTCCGGGTCCGGCGTGTCCGAAACCCAGGCCCGCCGCCACAGCAGGGCGGCCACACGCGTGGGGATGCGCGAGTCCGGGGCGACCAGGGCGCGGATGGCCCCGTTGCTTCCGACCCTGGCCTGCTGCCGGGCCGACTCCAGGGCGGCCACGATGTCGGGGCAGCCCTCGGGGCAGTTGTAGAGGAAGACCGCGTGCCCGTGCTCCAGGTTGTGCAGCCACAGGCACCGGCTCTGCTCCGTGTCGTGGACCCGGCAGCGCAGGGTGTCCGCGCAGTGGGGGCCACTGGTGGGCGGGTTCTGGCCGTCCCCGCACGCCGTGCTCGTGCAGGCGACGTGGCTCGTGGATGACGGGGGCGGCGAGAGGGGAATCTCGAAGCGGGAGCAGTCGGGCTTGCTCGGGCCGCAGGCGAGCAGGGGACTCAAGAGGAGGACGGGAAGGGTGCGTTGGAGCGGGGACATCGGTTGCTTTCTCTTATCGCATTCGTGGGTGGATACGTCAGCAGGTCGCCTACACTGCCCGTGAGATCCCATGTCCGACCTGCTTCGCCGCGCCTCCTCCGCCCTCTTCGAGCACACACCCGACGGCGTGCTGGTGCTCGATTCACAGCACCGGATCCTGGAGGCCAACGGTGCCGCGCAGCGGTTGCTTGGCGAGTCTCGCGACGCGCTCCTGGGCAGGCTCATCGCGGAGCTGTTGCCGGAGTGGACTCCTCCCGGGCCCCTGGCTCCGGAGGACACTCCCCGGGAGGGGGAGCTCGTCTGGTACGGGTCCGCGGGGTCGCCGCGTCAGGCGCGCGTGCTGCGCGTCCGGTGCGTGTCCCTTCCGGAAGGGTTGATGCTGCTGCTGCGCGACCTGACGGCACACGCGGAGATCGAGGCCTCGCTGCGCCAGCAGAAGGAGTATTACGAGTCGCTGGTCCTCAACAGCCCGGTGGCCATCATCACCATCAATCTCCGGTTCACCGTGGTGTCCTGGAACCCGGCGGCGGAGCGGTTGTTCGGCTACGCGCGGCAGGAGGCGGTCGGACGCAACCTCTTGAGGCTGGTGGCCGGAGAGGGGCCGATCCGGGAGGAGGCCGAGACCACCGCGCGCGAGGCCATCCAACAGGGCAAGGTCCACACCTTCACCCGGCGCCTGCGCAGGGATGGGACGCTGCTGGACGTCGAGCTCCTGGCGCTGCCGGTGACGGTGGAGGGGGAGCACGTGGGGTTCGTGGCCATCTACCACGACATCACCGAGCTCCGCCGGCTGCACGAGCAGGAGGTGGCGCACCTGCGCACCATCCAGCGCGAGCGCGAGCGGGTGGATCAGCTCCTGCTCAACATCCTGCCCAAGCCCGTGGCCGACCGGCTCAAGCAGGGCCAGCGGATCATCGTGGAGAACTTCCCGGACGTCACCGTGCTGTTCGCCGACCTGGTGGACTTCACCCATTTCTCCACCCAGCACACGCCGCCGGACGTGTTGCAGGTGCTGAACATGGTCTTCTCGGTGTTCGACCAGCTCACGGACGAGCTCGGGGTGGAGAAGGTGAAGACGATTGGCGACGCGTACATGGCGGTGGGCGGGCTGTCGCTGCCCCGGAGCGACCATGCCGAGGCCATGGCGAGCCTGGCGCTGGCCATGCGCGCCGAGCTCCTGAAGCTGGGCGCGCAGTTGCAGATCCCCCTGCATCTGCGCATCGGCATCCACTCGGGCCCGGTGATCGCCGGGGTCATCGGTGACAAGAAGTTCGCCTATGATCTCTGGGGAGACACGGTCAACACGGCGAGCCGGATGGAGTCCCACGGCGTGGTGGATGGCATCCATGTCACCGAGGCGGTCCACGAGCGGTTGAGAGGCCGCTACCGCTTCCAGGACCAGGGTGTGACGCACGTGAAGGGGAAGGGGCCCATGCGTACCTGGTTGCTGCTCGGCGCGGAGTGAGCGGGGACGAGGCTTCTCCGGCTGCCCTGGCTGGCCGCCCTCCCGTCGGGCTCAGCGGGCCTGTGCGACGTTCCTCCCAGGACGAATCCTAGGAGGGTGCGAGAAGGACTCTCTTCATATCGGCTCGGCTACGTCGCCAACTGTCTCTCGCTCGAGGTGGGGGCGAGCCATACGTGCCGGCTCGCGGGCGCCACTCCCGAGCGGCTCGAGGCGCTCATCGAGCAGAACCTCTCCGAGCTCGAGCAGATCCTCCTGTTCAACGAGGCGCGAGGCATCGAGCTGTTCCGCATCGGCTCCTCGCTCATCCCGTTCGGCTCACACCCCGTCAACACGTTGAAGTGGTGGCGCAAGTACGCCCGTGAGTTCGATCGCCTGGGGCACATCGCCCGGCGCTCGCGCCAGCGGCTCTCGATGCATCCCTCGCCGGCGGGGGCGTCGCTGACGTCCGTGCACCAGCGGGTGCGCGATGCGGCGATCGCCGAGCTGCGCTACAGCGCCCGCGTGTTGGACCTGCTCGGCCAGGGGCCCGAGGCGCGCGTGGTGCTCCACCTCGGGGGCGCGGCGCCGAGCCGGCCCGAGGCGCTGGACAACGCGCACCGCATGCTGGACGCCATGCCCGAGGAGTTGCGCAACCGGATCGTCATCGAGCACGACGACAAGGTCTGGTCGGCGCGCGAGGTGGCCCCGCTGGCCCGGGCACACGGGCTGCCCTGGCTGGCGGACAACCTGCACAACGCCATCAAACCCTCGGAGCCGGAGATGCCGCTGGCGGAGCTGCTGCGCGAGTCGGCGGCCTCATGGCGGGCGTTGGACCTGCGGCCCAAGTTCCACCTGGCGAGCCAGAAGCCGGACGGCAGACCGGGAGCGCACGCGGACCGGATCGATCCCCGGGACTTCCGGGCGGTGGTGGCGGCGCTGGATGGCCCGGCGGACCTGATGCTGGAGGCCAAGGACAAGGACCTGGCCCTCTTCGCACTGCGTCAAGAAGCGGAGTCGGTGCTCCAACCCGTCTCCGTGTAGGCCCCCTCTCCCTCTGGGAGAGGGCTGGGGTGAGGGTCTGCCTCCAACCGTGAACACCCCGTCACTTTAGAAGTGTGCTTCACGCGGGCGTTCTTCTAGGTTCCGCCCCGTCATGAAACACACCTCTCCCGTCAAGCAGCTCCTTCGCGCTGCCCTCGCGGTCGTCCCGCTCGTCGCCAACCCGGCCTGTACGCCCTCGGCGCACGGTCCCAACGCGGTCACGCCCGAGGGCGCGCGCGCCCCGATGCCGCCCGCGGAGGCGGCGCGGAGGTCCGCCGAGTCCCAGCCCGCGGCCACCGCCCCGGCCACCGCCGAGGGGGCGCGCCAGTTCACCCAGCGCGTGAACGAGGATCTCCGGCGTTTGTGGACGAGGCAGGCCACAGCCGAGTGGATCAAGTCCACGTACATCACCGACGACACCGAGCGGAACGCGGCCACGATCAACGAGGAGGTGATGGCCTACCTCAACCAGGCCATCAAGGAGGCGGCGCGCTTCAAGGACGTGCAGGGGCTGGACGCGGACAGCGCGCGCATGCTGCACCTGTTGCGCGTGTCCTCGGCGCTGCCGGCGCCGAGCGACGCGCAGAAGCGCGCGGAGCTGGCCTCCATCGCCGCGAAGCTCGAGGGCCTCTACGGCAAGGGCAAGTACTGCGGCAAGGACGGCAAGGGCCAGTGCAAGGATCTGGGTGAGCTGTCGGACGTGATGGCCAAGAGCCGCAAGTACGACGAGCTGCTCGAGGCCTGGGTGGGCTGGCACGCCATCTCGCGGGAGATGCGCCCGCTCTACCAGCGCCAGGTGGACATCTCCAACGAGGGGGCCCGGGAGATCGGCTTCGCGGACCTGGGCTCGCTCTGGCGCTCCAACTACGACATGCCGCCCGAGGCCTTCGAGCAGGAGGCCCAGCGGCTGTGGGGGCAGGTGAAGCCCCTCTATGACGAGCTGCACTGCTACGTGCGCGCCCGCCTCGCGAAGCAGTACGGCGAGGACAAGGTGCCCGCGGGCAAGGCCATTCCCGCGCACCTGCTCGGCAACATGTGGGCGCAGGAGTGGAACAACATCTACAACCTGGTGGAGCCCTACAAGGGGCAGCCCAGCCTGGACGTGGACGCCGAGCTGAAGCGGCAGAACTACGATGCCATCCGCATGGTGAAGACGGGCGAGGGCTTCTTCACCTCGCTGGGGCTGCAGCAGCTCCCGGAGACGTTCTGGCAGCGCTCGCAGTTCACCAAGCCGCGCGACCGCGACGTGGTGTGCCACGCCAGCGCCTGGGACGTCACCTACGACAACGACCTGCGCATCAAGATGTGCATCAAGCCCACCGAGGAGGATCTGGTCACCATCCACCACGAGCTGGGCCACAACTACTACTACACGAACTACTACAAGCTCCCGGTGCTCTATCAGCAGGGCGCGCATGACGGCTTCCACGAGGCCATCGGCGATGCGATCACCCTCTCCATCACCCCGGGCTACCTCAAGCAGATGGGCCTCTTGAAGGAGGTGCCGCAGGGCGACAAGGGCCTCATCAACCTGCAGATGAAGGACGCGATGGAGAAGGTGGCCTTCCTGCCCTTCGGCCTGCTGGTGGACCAGTGGCGCTGGGAGGTCTTCTCCGGGCGGGTGAAGCCGGAGGACTACAACAAGTCCTGGTGGGCGCTGCGCGAGAAGTACCAGGGCGTGCGCGCGCCGGTGGAGCGCACGGAGCAGGACTTCGATCCGGGCGCCAAGTACCACGTCCCCGCCAACGTCCCCTACACGCGCTACTTCCTGGCGCGCATCCTCCAGTTCCAGTTCCACCGCGCGCTCTGCCAGGCCGCCGGCCACCAGGGGGCACTCCACGAGTGCTCCATCTACGGCAACAAGGAGGCCGGGAAGCGGCTCCAGGCCATGCTGGCGATGGGCTCGAGCAAGCCCTGGCCGGATGCGCTCCAGGCCCTCACCGGCCAGCGCGAGATGGATGCCTCGGCCCTCCTCGAGTACTTCACCCCGCTGCGCCGTTGGCTGCAGGAGCAGAACAAGGGACAAAAGTGCGGTTGGTAGGGGTTCCCGGGTAGACAGGGCTCGAGAGCCCGCCTAGATTTCCCACCCGCGCCTGGTCGGGCTTCATCCGGCCAGGCTCGGGCGGCGGATTTTCGCGGTCCGTCTTGAAAGAAGAAGAGAGCAAATGGCGACTGGTATTGTGAAGTGGTTCAACGATGCGAAGGGGTTCGGATTCATCACGCAGGACGGCGGTGGCGAGGACGTGTTCTGCCACCACTCCGCCATCAACATGGATGGCTTCCGCACCCTGGCCGAGGGCCAGCGGGTCGAGTTCGAGGTGACCCGGGGTCCCAAGGGACTGCAGGCGCAGAACGTGCGTCCCGCCTAGTCCGGCTCTCTTCGTAAGGTTGTTCCAAAAAGGGTCCGGCCTTCGGTGGTCGGGCCCTTTTCCATGTCTGGAGTCCTCGAGTGCCCCTCCTCTCCAAGTTCCGCTTCCTCCTTCGCGGTGCCCCGGTGTTTCCCCTGCTGGCCGCGCTCGGCTGCGCGTCCGGTTCATCCCATGTCCAGGCGGGCGCTCCGTCCGCGGAGGTCCGTCCCATGAAGCCCGCGGAGCTCTCCGCCCTGAAGGCCGAGCTCGTCGCCCGACACGGCGAGGCCTCGCGCGCCCGAATCGAGCGCGGTGTGGACCAGGTGGCCACGTTGTGGCGCGGGGAGGACGGTGACCTGGCCGCCTTCGCGCGCGAGCACTTCGTCACCGACGAGAAACAGCTGGAGGCGACCCTGGCCCGGCTGGAGACGGCCTTCGAGCAGCTCGATGGGCACCTGAACGAGATCGGCCGGGAGCTGCGCCGTCCCACGGATCTGGATCTGGGGCCGCTGCTGCCGGTGGATCCGCTGCTGGCGGCGTTCGATCCGGGCGCGCATGCCACCGAGGATCTCTTCAAGGCGAAGGTGGGCTTCGTGGCGCTGCTCAACTTCCCGCTCACCACGCTGGCCGAGCGGATGGAGCAGGGCCCCCGGTATACCCGCCGCCAGTGGGCCGAGGCGCGGCTCACGGGCCGCTTCAACCGCCGCGTGCCCGGCGAGGTGCGGCAGGCGTTGACGCGGGCGACCTCGAGCGCGGACCTCTACATCGCCGAGTACAACGTCTGGATGCACCACCTGGTGGACGAGCAGGGGCGCCGGCCCTTCCCCAAGGGGATGAGGCTGATCAGCCACTGGAACCTGCGGGACGAGCTGAAGTCCCGGTACGCGGATCCGGAGGGGGTGGCGAAGCAGCGGATGATCGTCAAGCTGATGGAGCGCATCGTCACGCAGACGATTCCGGCGGCGGTCATCGACAACCCGCGCGTGGACTGGAATCCGTTCACCAACGAGGTGAAGGCGGCTCCAGCCGAGGAGGTGGAGGCGGACGCGCCCCAGCGCCCGGTGGTGGTGGACGGCAAGCGCGAGGACGACGTGCGTTACGCGAAGCTGCTGGCGGTGTTCCAGGCGGCGCGGCAGGAGGATCCGTACGTGCCGGTGGCGCCCACGGTGATCGCCCGGAGCTTCGAGCTGGGGCGTGAGCTGCCCGAGGCCCGGGTGAAGGCGCTGCTGGAGCAGGTGTTGACGTCACCGCTGGTGCCGAAGGTGGCCCAGGTCATCGAGCAGAGGCTGGGGCGCAAGCTGGAGCCGCAGGACCTGTGGTACGCGGGCTTCAAGGCGAACGCGAAGCTGTCGGAGGCGGAGCTGGACAAGCTGACGCGCCAGCGCTACCCGACGGCCGAGGCCTTCGCGAAGGACATGCCGCGCATCCTCCAGGGGCTGGGCTTCTCGAAGGAGAAGGCGGCCTTCCTGGCGGAGCACATCCGGGTGGATCCGGCGCGAGGGGCGGGGCACGCGCTGCAGGCGGCGCGGCGGGGAGACTTCCCTCGCCTGCGCACGCGGGTGGGCCCCAACGGCATGGACTACAAGGGCTACAACATCGCGGTGCACGAGCTGGGGCACAACGTGGAGCAGGTGTTCTCGCTCTACCGGGTGGACCACACGCTGCTGGCGGGAGTGCCCAACAACGCCTTCACCGAGGCGCTGGCCTTCGTCTTCCAGGCGAGGGACCTGGAGCTGTTGGGACAGGCGAAGCCGGACGCGGCCCGGGAGCGCGAGCGGGTGCTCAACGACTTCTGGCAGACGTGGGAGATCGCCGGGGTGGCGCTGGTGGACGTGGCGGTGTGGCACTGGATGTACGAGCACCCGGACGCCACGCCCGCGCAGCTGCGTGAGGCGGTGGTGCGGATTTCCCAGGAGACGTGGGACCGCTACTACGCGCCGGTACTGGGAGGGCAGGGGACGCCGCTGCTGGGCATCTACAGCCACATGATCTCCTACCCGCTGTACCTGGCGGACTATCCGCTGGGGCACCTGATCGCGTTCCAGATCGAGGAGCACCTGCACAAGGCGGGCAACCTGGGGGCGGAGTTCGAGCGGATGACGAGCCAGGGGGCGCTGACGCCGGACGTGTGGATGACGAACGCCACGGGAGCGCCGGTGAGCGCCGAGCCGTTGCTGCGGGCCACGGAAGCGGCGCTCGCTCGCTGAGCTCCCTCTCCCTCTGGGAGAGGGCCGGGGTGAGGGTCTACCGGCTGTCCGCCCCTCGCCCCGGCTCCAAACCGACTACTTCTTCGGCTGCGCGGGCTGGGCGCGCGGGACGTCCGCGCCCTGGCCGCCGATGCCGAGCAGCTCGACCTCGAACACGAGGGTGGCGCCGGGCGGGATGGTGGGAGGCTGGCCGCTCTCACCGTAGGCCGTCGAGGCGGGGCACACGAGCTGGGCCTTGCCGCCGACCTTCAGCTTCTGCACGCCCTCGGTCCAGCAGGGGATGACGCCGTTGAGGGGGAACTCGGCCGGCTCGCCGCGCTTGTAGGAGCTGTCGAACTCGCTGCCGTTGGTGAGCGTACCGCGGTAGTTCACCTTCACCGTGTCGGTGGCCTTGGGGCTCTGGCCGGTGCCGGCCTTCAGCTCCTTGTAGATGACGCCGGAGGGCAGCTTGGTGGCGCCCTTCTCCTTGGCGGCGGTCTCCAGGAACTTCTGGCCCGCCTTCTCCTGCCGCCCCTTGGCGAGCCCCTGCAGCTTGGGCCCGTACGTCTCCAGCTCCACCGCCGGCTTGGCGCCGGAGAGGGAGTCCGTCATGCCCTTCTTGACGAGCTCGAGCTCGGCCGGACTCAGATCGAAGAGCTTGATGCTCCGGCCGATCGACAGGCCGAGCGCGTAGACCGTCTTCTCATCCTCGGTCTTGAGCTGAACCTGGCTCTGTGCCTGAGGGGCAGGGGACTGGGCCTGGGCCTGCATCCCGGCGAAGCCGAGCAGTGCCGCCGCCATCATTGCGAATCGCATGTGTGTACAACCGCCTTTCTCTGAGACGGTGGAAGGATAGGGCGGACCGGGCCTTCCGGCTGGTCGTTTTCTTGCCACCTGTCCGGATGTCCCTACCCTCGCGACACCCTGCTCCAACGCGGGAGCAGCCTGTAGCACTCACGGCCATCGGGAGAGCGAGAGATGAGCGAGAAGCGGAAGAACACGCGGGTCCCCCTCGACATCTACCTGAACAAGTACATGGGGGGCGTGCCGTACATGGCGCGCGCCGCCGACATCAGCCAGGAGGGCGTGAGCCTGGCGCGGCTCATCGAGCCCGAGCACGACGCCCGGCGGGTGGGGCTCCAGTTCCAGCTCCCCGGCTCGGAAGAGGTCATCTACGCCGAGGGCGAGGTGGTGCGCGAGTGGGTGGAGGCCCATCCGCGCCGGCACGAGCGCTCGGGCGTGCGCTTCACGCTGCTGACCGAGCGGCACCGCCGGATGATTGATGACTACGTGACACGCAGCTCGGATGGGCACTGATCCGCGCCCCTTTGGAGGGCGGGCTTGCGGGCATGCCTTGACCCGGGTCGGAGCGGGCCGATTGAATCCGGTCATCCGATGAGAGTGGGGAGGATTCACTTGAGGCGTGCACTGTGGGCGCTCGTGCTGGCGGCTCCGTTGTCGGCGCTGGCGCAGGGCAACGGGGTGGATTGGCAGCGGCAGGTTCTCCGGGTGACGGGGGATGGTCCTCCGGATGTGAAGGCCTCCAATCCGTCCCAGGCGAGGTTGGGCGCGGAGCGCTCGGCGAAGGAGGATGCGCTCGCGGATCTGCTGGAGCAGGTGAAGGGTCTCCGCCTTCGCGCCGACCGGACGGTGGGTGAGGAGCTGGCCCGAGAGGAGACCCGCCGCAAGGTCGAGGACGTCCTCCGCGGCTACAAGGTCATCCAGAAGCGCTACTACTCCGACAGCGGCGTGCAACTGGACGTGGAGGTGCCACTCGGGGCGCTCACCGCGGTGCTGGTGACCGCCGCTCCCGCTCCCGTCGAGGCCGCGGCTCCCGCCGAGACGAAGCCCGCCGAGACCAAGCCGGCCGGGGCGAAGAAGGAGGCCAAGGCGAAGTTCACCGGGCTGGTGGTGGACGCGCGGAAGCTGGGCATGACGCCCGTGCTGGCGCCCCGGCTGCTCGATGACGCGGGCCAGCCGCTCTACGGCGAGGAGACGTTGTCTCCGGAGGCCCGGAAGCTCACGGGCGTGGCCGGATTCTTCAGGAGCCTCGAGCAGGCCCGGAAGTCGGAGCTGGTGGGCGCGCGGCCGCTGGTGCTCGAGGCGGCCCGGCTCCAGGGTTCGGATCTCCAGCTGGGGCCGGACGCGGCGAAGACGCTCGCCGGGTTCGACTCGCGTCTCCTGGCCGAGGGCCGGGTGGCGATCCTCATCAAGTAGAAGGGTGCACATGGCCTCGGTGATGACGGCACGGCGTGGGCGGCGGCTCGGGCGCCTGGGGGTGATGGGCCTCGCGGGGTTGTGGCTCGGCTGTGCCTCGGGCCCGGAGCAGGTGGACTCGCCCGCGGCGGAGCGGGCGCGCGAGATGATGCGCGCGGTGAAGTCCCGCCACGGCAACCTGTTGCTGAAGTGCGAGCCCTCGGACTCCGAGGTGTACCTGGACGGGGTGATTCAGGGGGTGTGCACCGACTTCGGTGGCGGTCCGAGAGGGCTCCAGGTGGGGGGAGGGCTGCACCGCATCGACGTGAAGAAGGACGGCTACTGGCCGTACACCACGTATTACGAACCCAGCAAGGCCCGGGCGGGGCTGACCATCCGGCTGAAGCCGATGGAGCCGGATCGCGGCGGCGCTCCCTGACCTGAGTCGAGGGACGCGCTTCCGGTATACCCTCGGGGCCGTACGGAGGTTGGTCATCGGACGCAACAAGAGAGGCAAGGCGGGCGCGGTGAAGGCACCAGTGGCGAAGGGGGCTCTGGTGCCGGAGGCGTCCCTGCACCTGGTCGGTCCTGGCGGGGCGTCGCAGCGGGCCCCCGAGCCCCAGGCGCGGTCCGTTCCGGCGGAGCCCGTGCTCTCGGAGGGAGAGCTCTCCGAGGCCGAGGCCCGGCGGGTGGACTTCGCCTGGTCGCTGGGCATGGTGGGCTCGTTGGCGCTGGTGTTCGCGCTGCTGTCGGTGTTCGGCGGCGTGGCGGTGCCGGTGCTGCTGGCGCTCGCGACCGCGTACGTGCTCAACCCGATCGTCACCGTGCTGGAGCGCCGGGGCCTCAACCGCACCCTGGGGACGGGCGTGGTGTTCACCGGGAGCGTGCTCCTGATGGTCGGAGCGGTGCTGTACCTCATCCCCGTGTTCCGGGAGGAGGCGGCCAAGCTGCCGGACTTCTTCGTCCGGGCGAGTGAGCAGGTGGTGCCGCAGGTGGAGACCCTGCTGGGGCGTCCGTTGCCGGACCTGCTGCGGCAGCGCATGGCGGAGCTGGGAGGGCGGGCCTCGGAGCTGCTACAGAGCGCGGGCCCCACGGCGGCGCGGCTGGTGGCGAGCTTCGCGGGCAACACCGCCCGCTTCGTGGCCACGCTGCTGGGCCTGATGGTGGTGCCGGTGCTGGCCTTCTTCTTCGTGCAGGACTACCCGCACCTGGTGGGGCTGGTGAAGGGGCTGGTGCCGCGCCGGGCGGTAGGGCTGGTCAGCCGCCGCTTCTCCGAGGTGGACGACGTCCTGTCCGCCTTCGTGCGGGGCCAGGTCACGGTGGGCGCCATCCTCTCGGTGCTCTACAGCACGGGCCTGGGGTTCGCGCGCATCGACATGGCGATCGTCATCGGCGTCATCGCCGGGTTCGGCAACATGGTGCCCTACCTGGGGACGGCCCTGGGCGTGGTGCTGGCGCTGCTGGGGCTGATGTTGTCCTGGCAGGGGGCGTGGCAGATCGCGGTGGTGGCCGGCACGTTCCTGGTGGCCCAGATGGCCGAGGGGCTCGTCATCACCCCCAAGGTGGTGGGGGACAAGGTGGGCCTCTCGTCGGTGTCCGTCATCATCGCCATCCTGGCCTTTGGCGAGCTGTTCGGCTTCACGGGCATCCTGCTCGCGGTGCCCACGACGGCCATCCTCAAGGTGGTGCTGCGCGTGGTGGTGGAGCGCTACCAGCGCACGGCGCTCTATACGGGCGAGGGACGCGGCCCCTGAGGCGTCGACAAGCCCCTGGCCGTCCAGCGGAGCGGACGGTGGCGCAGGGGCGGGGAGCGGCGCTAGGGAAGGGGCCGTGGCCAAGAGCAATGAAGTGGGAAAGGGCGCCGCGGAGCTCGCGCGCCTCCAGGAGGAGATCGTCACCTGCCGGGCCTGCCCCCGGCTGGTGGAGTGGCGGGAGCAGGTGGCCCGTGAGAAGCGCCGGGCCTTCCGCGACTGGACGTACTGGGGACGGCCGGTGCCCGGCTTCGGGGACCCGAGGGCGGAACTGGTCATCATCGGGCTGGCGCCGGCGGCGCATGGGGCTAACCGGACCGGACGCATGTTCACCGGGGATCGCTCGGGGGACTTCCTCTTCGCCGGGCTGCACCGGGCGGGTTTCGCCAACCAGCCCCGGAGCGAGCACCGGGAGGATGGTCTCGCGCTGACGGGGGCCTACATCGTCGCGCCGTGCAAGTGCGCCCCGCCGGACAACAAGCCCCTGCCGGAGGAGCTGGCCCGGTGCGCCCCCTTCCTGGACCGCGAGATGGCCCTGCTGCCCACCCGGGTGGTCCTGACGTTGGGGGCCATTGCCTGGAACGCGACGCTCGCCTGGCTGGAGAGGGCAGGGGGGTCCATCCCCACGCCCCGGCCCGCGTTCGGCCATGGGGCGGAGCTGGCCCTGCCCGGGGGACCGGTGCTCCTGGGCTGCTACCACGTGAGTCAGCAGAACACCCAGACGGGCAGGCTCACCCCGGCCATGTTCGATGCCGTGATGGCCCGGGCCCGGGTGCTGATCGAAAATCGTCAGGGAACATGAGTCACCGCTGTCGCTGTTTCCTTGACAGTCGCGGGGCGCCCGCTGTATTTCCCGCCCGCCTTCGACGACGGAAGTCCCGGCGGCGAACGGGTCGTTAGCTCAGCGGTAGAGCACTACCTTGACACGGTAGGGGTCAGTGGTTCGATCCCACTACGACCCACTTCAGCACAGCGGTTCACCAGCGGGCGGCAAGGCTGATCAGCCTGCCGCCCGCGTCTTTTTCCGAGGTCTCGCATGGCGGATCAGATCACGGTGACTCTCCCCGATGGCAGCCAGAAGCAGGCGCCTCGGGGGACGACCATCGCGGACTTCGTTCGCGAGAGCATCGGGGCGGGCCTGGCCAAGGCCGCGCTCTTCGCGCGCGTGAATGGCCAGGACATGGATCTGGCGCGTCCGCTCGACGAGGACGTGAAGCTGCAGATCTTCACCTCCAAGAGCCCCGAGGGCCTGGAGCTCATCCGGCACGACGCCGCCCACGTGGTGGCCAGCGCGGTGCAGCGCCTCTTCCCGGGCACCCAGGTGACCATCGGCCCGGCGACGGAGGAGGGCTTCTACTACGACTTCTTCCGCGAGAAGCCCTTCACGCCCGAGGACCTCGAGAAGATCGAGGAGGAGGCCAACAAGGAGATCGCCAAGAACCTCCCCTTCGTCCGGACCGAGGTGTCCATGGACGACGCCATCAAGCTCTTCGAGGAGAAGGGGGAGAAGTTCAAGGTCGAGATCGTCAAGGACATCGCGGCCAAGGGCGCCAAGACGCTGACGCTCTACACCCACGGCGAGTGGGTGGACTTCTGCCTGGGGCCCCATGCGCCCAGCACCGGGAAGATCGGCGTCATCAAGCTGCTGTCCACCAGCGGGGCCTACTGGCGCGGAGACCATCGCAACCCGATGCTCCAGCGCATCTACGGCACGGCCTTCTTCGACAAGAAGGCGCTCCAGGAGTACCTCACCCGGATGGAGGAGGCCCGCAAGCGCGATCACCGCAAGCTGGGCAAGGAGCTGGATCTCTTCCACTTCCACCAGTTCTCGCCGGGCGCCGCCTTCTGGACCCCCAAGGGCACCACGCTCTACAACACCCTGGCCACCTTCATGCGCCGGCTGACGAACGAGACCGGCTACGTGGAGATCAAGACCCCACTGCTCTTCAACAAGGGCCTGTGGGAGATCAGCGGCCACTGGGGCAAGTACAAGGAGAACATGTTCCTCGTGCTCGACAGCGAGTCCGGGGAGCATGACTTCTCGCTGAAGCCGATGAACTGCCCCAGTCATCACATCTACTACGGCTTCAAGAAGCACAGCTACCGCGACCTGCCCCTGCGCCTGCACACCCAGGACGTGCTCCACCGCAACGAGGCGGCGGGCTCGCTGGGCGGCCTCACCCGCGTGCGCCAGTTCTGCCAGGACGACGCGCACATCTACTGCATGGAGAGCCAGATCGCCGACGAGGTCCGGCGCTTCGTGCAGCTGCTGGATCGCGTCTACAGCGCGGTGGGCCTCAAGTACGCGGTGAAGCTGTCCACCCGTCCCGAGAACCGCCTGGGCACCGACGAGCAGTGGGACCGCGCCGAGGGCGGCCTCAAGAGCGCCCTGGAGAGCCTGGGCCTGCAGTACGAGCTCAAGCCGGGCGACGGCGCCTTCTACGGCCCGAAGATCGACTTCGACGTGTCCGACAGCATCGGCCGCAAGTGGCAGCTCGGCACCATGCAGCTGGACTACCAGGCCCCCGAGCGGTTCGACCTCACCTACGTGGGCGACGACAACGCCGAGCACCGCCCGGTGGTGCTGCACCGCGCCATCTACGGCTCCTTCGAGCGCTTCATCGCCATCCTCATCGAGCACTACGCCGGTGCCTTCCCGGCCTGGCTGGCCCCGGTGCAGGGCATGCTCGTCACCGTGGCGGACCGCCAGATGGACTACGCCCGCAAGGTGCGCGACCAGCTCCGGGCCAAGGGCTACCGGATCGAGCTGGATGAGCGCGGCCTCACACTCAACGCGAAGATCCGCGACGCCCAGATGCAGAAGATCCCCTTCACCCTCGTCATCGGGGACAACGAGGTGGAGGGTGGGGCGGTGTCCCCCCGGCGTTACGGCGGCGAGGACCTCAAGACCATGAAGCTCGAGGCCTTCGAGGCTCTCCTGGAGAAGGAAGCCGCCTGGCCGTCGTGATGTCACTGGGAGTCACGGACCTCTGAGGGCTCTTGACTCCCTGGGGCTGGCAAGTATCTTGCCCCTCTTCCGAGGGGGGTACCTACTCCCACTACTGGAGGGCTTTCACATCGCTCGCGACCAAAGAACGAATCGCCGTATCCGTGCTCGGGAGGTCCGTGTCGTAGGACCGGAAGGCGAGCAGCTCGGTGTCCTTTCGATCGAACAGGCTCTGGATCGTGCTCAGCAAGCGGGTATGGACCTCGTCGAGGTCAACCCGATGGCCAAGCCGCCGGTCTGCAAGATCATGGACTACGGCAAGTTCAAGTACGAGGAGAAGAAGCGGGCCTCGGAAGCCAAGAAGAAGCAGGTCGTCGTCCACCTGAAGGAAGTCAAGCTCCGCCCCAAGACGGAGGAGCACGACTACGAGTTCAAGGTCCGCAACGTGCGGCGCTTCCTCGAGGACGGGGACAAGGCGAAGATCACCATCATGTTCCGCGGCCGTGAGATCACGCACAAGGAACTGGGCTCCGCCATCCTGGACGACGTCATCAAGGATTTGAAGGACGTGGCGGTGGTGGAGCAGATGCCGCGCATGGAAGGGCGGCAGATGTTCATGATCATCGCCCCCAACCCGAAGGTGGCGCAGCGGGCGCGAGATCTGGCCCGGCAGCAGGCGGCGGCGGCGGAGGCGGCGGCGAAGGAGGGTGGCAAGAAGCCCGAGGGCAAGTCCGAGGCGAAGCCCGAGGGGGCTCCGGCTGCTGCCCGGCCCGAGGGGCAGGCGGCCACTCCTGCTCCGGCGGCTGCTCCCGCGACGGGCGCTCCGGCGGCACAGTCTGGCGGGACGAAATAGTTGGACCTGGCTGTCGGCTTCCAAGCCGTCGGCCCTTGACACACGCTGACGGCGATTCGCTGCGGCGGATTGGTAGTGAAGGAAGGAATCGGCACCATGCCCAAGTTGAAGACCCGTAGCGGCGCCAAGAAGCGCTTCCATGTGAAGAAGTCCGGCCAGGTGAAGTTCGCCAAGGCCTTCGGCAAGCACCTCTTCACCCATGCCAAGTCCCAGAAGCTCAAGCGGGAGCACCGCGGCACCGGGCACCTGAAGGACATGGATGCCAAGAAGGTGATCAAGGAGCTCTTCCCCTTCGGGGCGAACTAGCAGCACGCAGTAAAGAGGGCCCTGGCGGTGCGGCCATGTGCTAGTGCCGGGGGTTCGAACACCTCGCAGCAGTCAGGAGTCAGCAATGCGCGTCAAGAAGGGTTTCAAGGCTCGTCGCCGTCGTAATCGGATTCTGAAGCTGGCCAAGGGTTACCGTGGCCGCCGCAAGAACTGCTACAAGCGGGCCAACCAGGCCGTGGAGCGCGCGCTGGATTACGCCAGCCGTGACCGCGCCACGCGGAAGCGCAACTTCCGCTCCCTGTGGATCGTCCGCATCAACGCGGCCGCCCGCACCGTCGGTCTTTCCTACTCCCGGCTGATCGCCGGTCTGGCCAAGAACAAGGTCGCCCTGGATCGCAAGGTCCTCGCCGACATGGCCGTGGCCGATCCCGCCGGTTTTGCCGCCGTCGCCAACATCGCGAAGGCGGCCTGAGAATGAGGGCCGGCCCGAGGGGCCGGCTCCGAGAGCGAGCGGTCGCGGTCTCCCTGGGAGGCCGCTTCCGTTCGCGGGTTTGAAACGGGCTGCCCCTGAGGGCGGCCCTTTTTTTTGCCCCGGCCCGGCCGGGGAAGGGAGGCGAAGTCCCATGCGAGACCGCTTGCAGGCGCTCGCGGACGCGGCGCGGCGGGAGATCTCCGTCGCCTCGGATCCGTCCGCGGTGGAAGCACTCCGAATCCGCTACCTCGGCAAGAAGGGTGAGCTGTCCGGTGTCCTCGGGGGCATGGGCAAGCTGCCCCCCGACGAGCGCCGTGCCCTCGGCGAGGTGGCCAACCAGGTGAAGGCCGAGATCGAGAAGCTCCTGGCCGACGCCATCCAGCGCGTGGAGGAGGCGGCGCTCGAGGCCGAGCTGCGTGGCCCCAGGCTGGACGTGACGCTGCCCGGCCGCGCCGTTGCCCCCGGCAGCCGCCATCCGGTGTCCCGGACGATGGAGGAGATCGTCCGCACCTTCCAGCGGCTGGGCTTCGAGGTGGCCCACGGGCCGGAGATCGAGCTCGACTACTTCAACTTCGAGGCGCTCAACCTCCCGAAGGACCACCCCGCGCGCGACATGCAGGACACCTTCTACGTGGACGAGGCCTCGCTGGGCCACGCGAAGAAGGCGGACAGCCCGGTGCTGCTGCGCACGCACACGTCCCCGGTTCAGGTGCGCTTCATGCTCAACCGCAAGCCGCCGTTCCGCGCCGTCATGCCCGGCCGCGTCTACCGGCGCGACTCGGACATCACCCACACGCCCATGTTCCACCAGGTGGAGGGCCTGCTGGTGGACAAGGACGTCAGCTTCGCCGAGCTCAAGGGCACCCTGGACGCCTTCGTGAAGGCCTTCTTCGGCTCGGACACGCGCACGCGCTTCCGCCCGTCCTTCTTCCCCTTCACCGAGCCCTCGGCCGAGGTGGACATCTCCTGCACCTCGTGTGGCGGCAAGGGCTGCCGCGTGTGCAAGCAGACCGGCTGGCTGGAGGTGCTCGGCAGCGGCATGGTGCACCCCAACGTCTTCAAGTACAGCGGTTATGACCCCACCGAGGTCACCGGGTACGCGTTCGGCATGGGCGTGGAGCGCATCGCCATGCTGCGCTACCGCATCGACGACCTGCGGATGATGTTCGAGAACGACGCGCGCTTCCTGGAGCAGTTCTGATGAAGATCTCGGTCAAGTGGCTCGGAGACTACGTGGCGCTGCCGGCGTCCGTGGAGGAGCTGGCGCGCAAGCTGACCGCCGTGGGGCTGGAGATCGAAGGTCTCGAGCGTCCCGGCGAGGGTCTGCGCGGCGTGGTGGTGGCGCAGATCCAGGAGTCCGTCCAGCACCCCAACGCGGACAAGCTGTCCGTCACCAGGATTGACGCGGGCGGCCCGGAGCCGCTCCAGGTGGTGTGCGGCGCCAAGAACTACAAGGTCGGCGACAAGGTGCCGCTGGCCACCATCGGCACGAAGCTGCCCAACGGCGTGGAGATCAAGCAGGCGCCCCTGCGCGGCGTGGACAGCTTCGGCATGCTCTGCTCCGCCAAGGAGCTGGGCCTGTCCGAGGACGCCGCCGGCCTGCTCATCCTCCCGCCGGAGCTGAAGCCCGGGACGCCCATCGCCGAGGCGCTCGGGCTGGATGACGTGGTGCTGGAGGTGAACGTCACCCCCAACCGGCCGGATGCCCTGTCGCACCTGGGCGTGGCCCGGGAGGTGGCGGTGGCCACCGGGGGCACGCTGCGTCCGCCCCAGCCCAAGCTGGCCGAGTCCGGTGCGCCCACCTCCGAGAAGGTGAAGATCCGCATCGAGGATCCGGTGCGCTGCCCGCGCTACGCGGCCCGCGTCATCGAGAACGTGAAGATCGGTCCTTCGCCCCAGTGGCTGCAGGACCGGCTGAAGGCTTGTGGGGTGCGCCCCATCAGCAACGTGGTGGACGTCACCAACTTCGTCCTCCTCGAGTACGGCCAACCGCTGCACGCCTTCGACCTGGACCGGGTGGCGGGCCAGGAGATCATCGTCCGCGCCGCGAAGCCGGGCGAGAAGATGACCACGCTCGATGGCAAGGAGCGGGCGCTGGAGCCCGAGGACCTGCTCATCTGCGACCGGGACCGGGCCCAGGCCCTGGCCGGCGTGATGGGAGGCTCGGACAGTGAGGTGAGCGCGGGCACCACGCGCGTGCTGCTCGAGTCCGCCCACTTCCAGCCCTCGAGCATCCGCCGCACGTCCAAGCGCCACGGTCTGCACACCGAGGCCTCCCACCGCTTCGAGCGTGGGGTGGACATCGACGCCACCATCGCCGCCGCCGACCGGGCCGCGGCCCTCATCGCCGAGCTGGCCGGTGGCACGGTGGCTCCGGGCCGGGTGGACGTGTATCCGAAGCCCCAGCCGCCGCGCCGGGTGACGCTGCGCTACGCCCGCGTGGAGAAGGTGCTGGGCGTGGCCATCTCCGAGCCCGACTGCCGCCGCATCCTCGGCACCCTGGGCTTCCAGGCGGTGGAGGAGGGGAGTGGGCAGACCACCTTCGAGGTGCCCCGGGCCCGTGTGGACGTGGAGCGCGAGGAGGACCTGTTGGAGGAGCTCGCCCGCGTCCACGGCTACGACAACATCCCCGCCCGGCTGCCGCGGGGGCTCGCCGAGCTGGCTCCCGAGCCGGCCGCCTCCGAGGCCGAGCGCCGCACCCGCCAGGCCCTGTCCGGAGCCGGGCTGAGCGAGGTGGTGAACTACTCCTTCGTCGCGCCGCGCACCCTGGAGGTGCTGGGCGGGAAGGAGCAGCCGGTGGCGCTCCTCAACCCGCTGAGCGTGGAGCAGTCGGTGATGCGCACCAGCCTGCTGCCGGGCCTGCTGGAGAACCTCTCCCGCAGCGTGCGGCACCAGGTGGACAGGGTGGCCCTGTACGAGACGGGCCGGGCCTACTTCCGCGACCCCGAGGGCGGGCAGGGCCAGCGCCCGGCCACCCGCGAGGTGCACCGGCTCGCCGGCCTCGTGTGGGGCCTGCGCGGTGGGCGCACGTGGACGCAGAAGGACGCGCGGGCGGACTTCTATGACGCCAAGGGCGCGCTGGAGTCCGTGCTGCACGCGCTCCACGTGGAGGGGGTCCGCTTCGTCCCCGCCGAGGCCCCGGCCTTCCATCCCCGCGCCTGCGCCCGGGTGGAGCTGGCCGACGGCACGGTGCTGGGCCACGTGGGGGAGCTGCACCCCCGGGTGATCAAGGGCCTGGAGCTGCCTCGGGACGTCTTCGTCTTCGAGGTGGATACCGCGCCCCTGTACTCGGCGGCCCGGCTGGTGCCGGCCTGGGGAGGACTGCCCCGCTTCCCCGCCGTGCTCCGGGACCTGGCCGTGGTGGTGCCGGTGGAGCTCCAGAACGACGAGGTCCGCCGCGTCATCCTGGAGGTCGGTGGTGCCCTGGTGGAGGACGCCCTCATCTTCGACGTCTACACCGGCAAGCCCATCCCCGAGGGCCGGAAGAACCTGGCCTACGCCATCCGCTACCGCTCGCCCGAGCGCACCCTCACCGATGCCGAGGTGAGTGCCGCGCACCAGCGGATCATCACCGAGGTCAACCAGCGCCTGGGTGGCGCACTGCGCGCCTGAAGGTTGGGTGACTGCGGGAAAACCTGAGTGAAACCGGTGGGTTGACAGCTGTCGGGGAAGGCTGTCACAGTCCGCCGGGTTCACGGCACAGAGGGGCGCGAAGGTACTCGCATGACCAAGGCGGACATCATCGAAGGGGTCTACGAGAAGGTCGGCTTCTCCAAGAAGGAGTCGGCGGAGATCGTCGAGCTCGTCTTCGACACCTTCAAGGAGACGCTCGAGCGCGGGGACAAGATCAAGATCTCGGGTTTCGGGAACTTCCAGGTGCGTCAGAAGAAGGCGCGCGTGGGTCGCAATCCCCAGACCGGCAAGGAGATCGAGATCTCGGCCCGCCGGGTGCTGACCTTCCGGCCGAGCGCGGTGCTGAAGGCCGCCCTCAACGGCGAGCAGATTCCGGAGAACCACTCCGAGCTGGATGCCGCGGAGGACGCGGCGGCCGACGCGGCCGAGGCCGCCGGGCTGGATCCCGAGGATCTGGACGAGGCCCTGGAGGAGATGGAGGAGATCGAGCCCATGAAGGCCTCGGTGGGCGGAATGAAGGCGAAGGCCGAGTGAGTTTTTGAAGGGCCGCCCGATCTCGTACTTGACCTGAGAAACGGGTAGGGGCATAAGGCAGCCCATCTCGACGGCGCCGAACGGCACCGGCGGGAAGCAAATCTCGGGGCGTAGCGCAGCCTGGTAGCGCACTTGCTTGGGGTGCAAGTGGTCGCTGGTTCAAATCCAGTCGCCCCGACCATCGAAGGCCCTGGAGTTTCACTTCACGGTGGGCTCCAGGGCTTTCATCTTCTCCCGAGTGGGGAAGTGCTGTGGGGAGTTAGTTCAGTTGGTTAGAACGCCGGCCTGTCACGCCGGAGGCCACGGGTTCAAGTCCCGTACTCCTCGCCAAGAAGAAGGGCCTGGAATCCAGAGGGAAACCTCGAAGATTCCAGGCCCTTCGCCTTTTCTACCCACCTGTTCTTTCCCCGCGTCGTGGAGGGGCCCCCCGGCCCCCCCGGGAGACCTCAGCGTCCGAGCTGGATGTTCTCCAGGACTCCGAGCGCATCCGGGATGAGGACGGCCGCGGAGTAGTAGGTGCTCACGAGGTAGGAAGCGATGGCCTTCTCGTTCACGCCCATGTGGCGCACGGAGAGGCCCGGCTCCACCTCGTCCGGGATGCCGGTCTGGCGCAGGCCGACGACTCCCTGATCGTCCTTCCCGGTGCGCATCACGATGATGGAGGTGGTGTTCTCCCGGGTGATGGGGATCTTGTCGCACGGCAGGAGGGGGACGTTGCGCCAGCTCATGAACTTCCGGCCCTCCACCTCGACGGTGGACGGGTAGAGCCCGCGGCGGGTGCACTCCTGTCCGAACGCGGCGATGGTGCGCGGGTGGGCCAGGAAGAAGCGGTTCTTCTTGCGCCGGCTGAGCAGGTCGTCCAGGTCATCGGGCGTGGGCGGCCCGCTGCGCGCATGGAGGCGGTGTTTGAGGTCCGCGTTGTACAGCAGCCCAAAGTCGCGGTTGTTGATCATCTCGTTCTCCTGCGCCTCGCGCAGGGCCTCGATGACCAACCGCACCTGCTCCTGGACCTGATTCATCGGGCCGTTGAACACGTCCGCGACACGGGTGTGCACCCGGAGCAGGGTCTGCGCCAGGCTCAGCTCATACTCGCGGGGCTTGAGGTCGTAGTTGACGAAGGTCCCCGGCAACGCCGGCTCGCCATGATGGCCCGCGGCGAGCTGGATGGCTGCCTGCCCCGCCTTGTCCTGGGGCTTGCTCATCCGCTCCTTGAAGCGTTCGACGTGCGCGGCCAGCCCCGGGTTCTGCTGGATGATGTTCCCGAACACCCGCTCCGGCATCATCATCGCCGTGACGGGGGTGATGGCCTTGACCGTGAACTTCCACTGGTCGTTGGCCTCCACCACCGCCTGGTCCCCGAAGTGGTCGCCGTCGGCGAGCACATCGAGGATGACGTCGTCGCCGTACTGGCCCTTGCCCAGCTTGTTGGCCTTGCCGTGGGCGATGAGCACCACGTGCTCGGCGGGCTTGCCCGCCTCGACAATGAGCTCGCCCGCCTTGAACTCCCGCTGGATGAACTGGCCCGCCAGCGTGGACAGCACGGTGACGTCGGTGAAGCCGCGCAGCAGCGGCAGCTCGGTCAGCTCCTGGGGAATGATCTCCACCCGGGCCCCGACGTTGCTGAAGCTCAGGCGGCCGTCACCGGGAGTGTAGGTCAGGCGCCGGTTGACGCGGAACGTGCCACCCGGTACCTCGACCCACGGCAGCATGCGCAGCAGCCACCGGGGGGTGATTCCATGCATCTGCGGCCGCGACTTGGTCGTGGTCGCCAACTGACGGGCAGCGAGCGTGCTCAAGCTCAGCTGCTGCTTCTCGTTCTCTTCGCTGCCCGTCTTCATCGTATTGGCCATGAGGTGTGCCTCGGCTCCATCCGGACCGGTTCAGACCGCCCCGGTGCTAGGTGCGACCAATCTCCACGCTCTCGAGGATGCCGAGCGCGTCGGGGATGAGCACTGCCGCGGAGAAGTAGGTGCTGACGAGGTAGGAGATGACGGCCTGATCGTTGATGCCCATGTAGCGCACGTTCAGGCTGGGCTCGATCTCGTCGGGGATGCCCGCCTGGTGCAGGCCGATGACGCCCTGGTTCTCCGCGCCCGTGCGCATCAGGAGGATGGAGCTGGTGCGCGTGTCGCTGATGGGAATCTTGTTGCTGGGGAAGATGGGGATGCCGCGCCAGGCGGTGACCTGGTGGCCGCCCACGTCCACGCTGCCCGGATACACCCCGCGGCGGCTGCACTCCTGACCGAACGCGGCGATGGCGCGCGGGTGGGCCAGGAAGAAGGAGGGATCCTTCCACACCGTGGCCAGCAGCTCGTCCATGTCATCCGGCGTGGGAGGACCGCTGCGGGTGTGCAGGCGCTGCTTGAGATCCGCGTTGTGCAGCAGGCCAAACTCGCGGTTGTTGAGCAGCTCGTGCTCCTTGAGTTCCTTGAGCGCCTCGACGGTCAGACGCAGCTGCTCCTCGGTCTGGTTCATCGGATCATTGAAGAGGTCGGCCACGCGGGTGTGGATCCGCAGCACCGTCTGGGCCACGCTCAGCTCATACTCGCGGGGCGAGGTCTCGTAGTCCACGAAGGTGCCCGGCAGCACGGGCTCGCCATGGTGGCCCGCCGCCAGCTCGATGTCCGCCTGGCCCGACGTGTCCTGCTTCTTGCTGGCCAGCAACTTGAACTCGGCGATGTGCTTCTGCAGCGACGGGGACTGCTCGACCACCGTCTCGAAGTCGGACTGCTTGAGCATCAGCACCGTGACGGGGGTGATGGCCTTGACGGTGTACTGCCAGTAGTCCTGCGACTCGAGCAGGGCCTGGTAGCTGTAGTGGTCGCCGTCGGCGAGCACCTCGAGCACGGTGTCATCGCCGTACTTGCCCTTGCCAATCTTGTTCACCTTGCCATAGGCGATGAGATAGATGGCGTCGGCCTCCTGGCCGGCCTGGGTGATGACGTCTCCGGGCTTGAACTCCCGCTGCACGAAGCGGTCCGCCAGGGTGGTCAGCACGGTCACGTCGTCGAAGCCGCGGAGGATCGGCAGCTCGGTCAGCTCCTGGGGGATGACCTGCACCTTGGCGCCCGTGTTGTAGAAGGTCACCCGGCCGTCGCCAATGGCATACGTCAGGCGCCGGTTGAGGCGGAACACGCCGCCGTTGACCTGCACCCAGGGCAGCAGCTTGAGCAGCCACCGGGACGAAATGCCCTGCATCTGGGGCACCGACTTGGTCGTCGTCGCCAGCTGGCGTGCCGCGGCCGTCCCCAGGCTCATCTGCTGCTTGTTGGCTTCCTCGACCAGCTTCTGGATATTCGCCATGACCTACCTCTTTCCTTCCGTCTGAAGACCGTAACCCGCTGCATGACCCGTCGATGAGGGCCGGTGACCGCTGAAGAGTGACGCGAGACGCGCCGCCGAGGTGCCCCGTCCCAGGGGCCCCTTGAGGTGTCGCAGGTACCGCCCGGGCGTCCGGCTCTGGCGCAGCTCGGCTTCCTTGTAGCGGTCCACCGTCTGGTGCCAGATGAGCACGCCCGCCATCCACTGCTGGAGCTTCTCCACGTAGCCGTGGAGCTTCTTCTTCGCCTCCTCGCTCAGGCTCATGCCCTCGCAGAGCCTGGGCAGGTCGTTGGCGACGATGTGCTCGAACTGCTCCATGCGAGCCGTCATCAGGTTGTTGACGACCTCCACCGCCCCCGGCTTGTCGAGCTCGAGGAAGTGCTGGACGACGAGCACGATGTTGTGGAGCTCCCCCTCGTACTCGATCTCCTTCTGGTACGAGAAGACGTCGTTGGTGAAGCAGGCGTAGTCCGCGGCCGAGTTCTCGAGCGCGCGCATCGGCGTGGTCTTGAAGATGTCCGCCGGGAGCCCGTGGCCCTCGGCCAGCCGCGACAGGCTCATGGTGAGGTCCGAGCCGAACGTCTTGCGGCGCATCTCGACATAGTCGACCGGATCCGGGACGCGGTTCTGGATCTGGTTGGCCAGCTCCCACAACCAGCTCTCGGTCATGTCCAGGATGGCCTTGCGGAACTGGTTGCGCGCCTCGGGCTCCATGGGGCCAGCGGTGCGGGCCCAGATGTCCGCCAGGCCGGCCTCCACCGGGTTGGTGGGGAGGGTGGGGAGGGTGCCGGGCTCATCCGGCATGAACAGGAGCAGCCGGGCGTTGAAGACCTTGGCCCCCGCCATGTCGCGGCTGTATCCGTAGAGCGCCGGAAAGTAGTCGTCCGCGTAGGTTCCCCAGACGAGCCAGCAGGCCGTCAGGTCGAGCTCGGGGCCGGTCGCCGCCGGGTGGATGAGCGCACCGCACAGGGCCACGTCGGCGACATCGAAGATGTGGTCATTCCAGATGCAGACGCCCGGCAGGCCCGGCAGCGACTCCAACATCCCCATCCGGCGCGCCCAGTCCTTGGAGTGGCGCCGCGCGGCATCCAGGTGGGCGTTCTGCCGGGTCGAGTACGGCATGTAGAACGAGGGCAACTTGACCGGGCCCACGTGCTGGTAGGGCAGGTGGGTGTAGTTCTTGAACCGGGTCAGTCCCAGGGCGTCGGGGGACAGGCGGAAGCCCGAGGTGCCCAGGCCCGAGGGTCCCAGGGACAGGCCCCCGAAGAGCCCCCCCGAGGTCTCCGAACCCTTGTTCATGTAGCGGCTCGAGCGCATGTGCCACTCGTGGCCGCCAGACTGCCAGTCCTGGAGTCCCCGGATGTAGGTGAGGACGTTGGCCTGCTCGACCGGAGTGATGCCGTGCTCCTGGAAGAGCGAGGGGAGTTCGGTGAGGGCGGTGTTCTCAAACTGCTGCAGCCGCGACGTGAGCAGCTCATTGGTGAGATCCGCGGCGCGCTGCGTGTCGATGTTCAGGAAGCGCTCGAGCACCAGGACGCAGTTGGACAGCTCACCCTCCTCGAGGATCTCGCGCTCGTAGGAGAACAGGTCATTGCGCAGGTGCACGCCATCGGAGAAGGCGTCCTTGAGGACGCGCATGGGACGCGACTCGGCGATGCGGGCCGGGACCTCGGCGAAGACGGCATGCTCCACGAGGTTCGCCGACCAGGGCGCCCCACCCACCTTGCGGCGCATCTCGATGTACTCGATGGGGTTGGCGACCCGTTGCTCGCTGATATTGGCCAGCTCCCACATGGACTCGTCGAGCAGCGCCTGGGTGTTCGCGAAGAACCGGCGCCGCCAGTCCACGGACTTGGAAGGGACCGTGCGCATCCACAGGTCGATCAGCCCCCGCTCCACCGGATTGGTCGGCTTGGGCGGGGTGGCGGACAGCTCGATCGGCATGAATAACGGCAGCCGGTCGAGGTACTCCTTGGCTCCCTTCAGGTCCTTGGAGCGCTTGTAGAGCTCGAGGAAGTGATCGTCGAAGTAGAAGACCCAGACGTACCAATCGGTCACCAGGTCGAGCTCCGGACCGGGCGCCTCGGGATGGGTGTACGCGCACAGCAGCGCGTAATCCATGGCATCGAACTTCGCCTCACTCCAGACGTCCGGCGTCTTGTCTTCCTTGGGCGGGTCGAGGATCCCCATCTCCCGCGCCCACGCCTTGGAGTGCACCCGGGCGCCTTCGAGGTTCGGGTTCAGGCGTGCCGGCCAGGGGACGTAGAAATCTGGCAGTCGAAAAGGTTGTTTTCCTTGCGCCGCAGCCATTCATACACCTCGTCGAGTTCTCAACGCTTTTAGAGGTGGTGTCGCGGACCAACAAGTTTTTGCCCTCCGCCGAGAGCGGATTGCACGCTGTAGGTTCGAGCTTCGCGGCGATCAAGCCACCGCCCTCGAGAGGAGCCGGGCAGGAGCAGGAGAAGATTCTGTCGACCCTGCTCGGCATGAAGATTCGCAGAAATCGCGGTACGCAGACAGATGCCAAGAATTCGCTTGATTCACTTGGGGTGAAGAATTTACATTTTCAAGCTCAAGCGCGTCGAGGTGAGCGCCAAGGGGGCGAAGAGCCGACGTTACGAGGCAATCCCATCAGGAACCACAATGACGATCCAAAAGACCCAACCGACTCCCGCCGACGTCGGCCGCTACTACGACCAGATGGGGCCGTTCCTCGCGACGCTGCTCGGTGAAAACATCCACGTCGGTTACTGGTCCGGCCCGGAAGACCAGAGCTCGGGTGCCGAGGCGCAGGATCGGCTCACCGACATGATGATCCAGAGATCCCGGCTCGGTGCTGGCCAGCGGCTGCTCGACATCGGGTGCGGCACGGGCCGGCCCACGATTCGGCTGGCGCAAGCAACGGGGTGCTCGGTCACGGGGATCAGCGTCAGCGCCATGCAGATCGAACAGGCGAACGAGCGGGCGCGGAAGGAAGGGGTCTCCGACCGGGTGGGCTTCCAGGTCGCCGACGCCATGGAGCTGCCATTTCAGGATGCCTCCTTCGACGCCGTGTGGGCTTTCGAGTCGCTGCTTCACATGCCCGACCGGGCGCAGGTCCTCCGCCACGCGTTTCGTGTGCTTCGCCCCGGTGGCGTCCTGGTGTTGACGGATATGACAGAGCAGCACCCGCTGACCGATGACGAGCGGACGCTGGTGTACAGCGGGCTCATGCTCACCTCGCTGCTGCGGTTCCAGGAGTACCCACCGCTGGTCGAGGCCGCGGGGCTCTCCGTCACGGAGTCCCTCGACATCACTTCCAATACCCGCAAGGCGATGGTTGGGACCGACAAGCTCATCTCCAAGGAGCAGGACCAGCTCAGCGCGGCGTACGGAAAGGATTTCCAAGCGATGACGCTCGACCTCTGGCTGAAGATCGCGGCCATCTACACCGACAAGCTGGGTTATCTTCTGCTCGCGGCCGTCAAGCCGGCGTGACAGGTATCTCCAACAGGAGTCTCGAAATCCATGAACATGAAAGTTTTCAGCGGTCAGTTCGTCATCAGGGGCGTCGCAGTCCTCTTTCTCGGTGCCTGTGGTGGCACGGAGCCCATGTCGGCAGCGCTCTCCCAGGCCACCACGGCCGGACTCACCGAGGCACCCACCGTCACCACGCTCTCCTGTAGGCGCGACCGCCACATCACGGATACCTATTCTTGCCTGGCCAGTGGCAGTGGTGGCTCTGGCGCACTGACGCCGCTTTGGCAGTACTCGGTGACTGCTCCGGATGGCCGCGTGTGGACGGACAGCTGGCGCGAGGGGCCGTGGTTGGAGCTCTTCCCCTGCAACTACATCGCGAACGACGACACCACCTCACCGAGCGAAGTGGTGCGCATCGATTTCAAGGTCCGTGACAGCGCGGGCGTGGAATCAGGGGTCGAGAGCACCACGTTCCGTTGCTATCACTACCCCTGGTAGCTCGGGAGCCATCAGGCCCGCTGGGGATGAGGGGACGATGATGAAGAAGGCATGGGCCTTGGGGCCCTGGGTGCTGGCGGGACTCTGGCTCTCGCTGGCCACGAGCGCGGGGGCCGCGACCGAGCGCAGCACCGTGTTGCTCCTGGGCAACGTCGCGGGGCACCAGCAGGTGGAGTACCTCCCCGAAGGAGAGGTGAGGGTCCACTACGAGTTCAACGATCGCGGGCGGGGACCGGTGCTCGATTCGACGTTCCACGTGAGCGCGAATGGCACGCTGGTTTCCGCCGAGAGCCGTGGCGTCGACTATCTCAAGGCGCCCGTCGACGAGCGCTACTCCGCCACCGGCGCATCCCACCACTGGAAGAGTTCGGCCGGGGAGGTGCGGCGCGAGGTCTCCGGGCCCGTCTTCTACCTGAGCCTCGAGTCCCCGCCCGAGGAGGCCGTACTGCTCATCCGCGCGGCGCTCCGGGCGCCCGGGCAACGGATGGCCCTGCTGCCCTCGGGCGAGGCCCGGGTCGCCGCTGTCGGTTCCCTGACCGTCAAGGGCAAGGCCGGCAGCCGGCGCGTGCGGCTCTACTCCCTGAGCGGGCTGGACCTCACTCCGAGCTATGTGTGGCTCGATGAGCAGCAGCGTTTCTTCGCCAGCGTCTCGAGCTGGATGAAGGTCGTCCGCGAGGGCTTCGAGGATACCCTGGAGCAGCTGGATGGATACCAGGAGGCCGAGCAGCGCCGTCTCGCGCGGGCGCGGGCGCGCGCCCTCACGACGAAGCTCGACCGTCCGCTCGCCATCACGCATGCCCGCGTCTTCGACCCGGGAACGCTCACGGTGGCAGAGGACCAGACCGTGCTCGTCACCCAGGGCCGCATCTCGGCCGTGGGCCCCTCGGCGAAGCTGGTGGTGCCTCGCGACGCGCGGATCCTCGATGCTCAGGGCCGCTTCCTCATGCCGGGCCTCTGGGACATGCACGTTCACATCACGGAGGGGGCCGATGGTCCGCTCGCCCTCGCGGGGGGGGTGACCACGGTGCGCGATCTCGCCAACGAGGACCGCACTTTGACGGCGCTCATCCAGGAGATCGAGGCCGGTCACGACATCGGACCACGGGTGATCAAGGCCGGTTTCATGGATGGCCGTAGTCCGTACTCGGGGCCGACCCGGGTCTTCGTGGACAACGAGGAGGAGGCGCGCACCGCCATCGACAACTACGCGGCCGGGGGTTACGAGCAGATCAAGATCTACAGCTCCATCAAGCCGGAGCTCGTCCCGACGCTCGTGCGCCTGGCCCATGCGAAGGGCCTCCGGCTCAGTGGTCATGTGCCGGCCTTCATGACGGCGCGGCAGTTCGTCGAGGCTGGCGCCGATGAGATCCAGCACATCAACTTCCTGGCGCTCAACTTCCTGTTCGACCGGGTGCAGGATACGCGCACGCCCGCGCGTTTCATCGCCGTGGGAGAGCATGCCGCCACGTTGGATCTCGGCTCGCCCGAGGTGCGTGCCTTCCTCGCGCTGCTGCGCGAGCGGGGCGTGGTGGTGGACCCGACGGTGTCCATCTTCGATGACATGTTCCACGACCAGCCCGGCCACTGGAACGCGGGTCTGAGCCCGATTCTCGGCCGCCTGCCGCCCACCCTGCAGCGGCGGCTGGGCTCGGGCGGCGGCGGGCTCCCGGATGTGGCGAAGCAGCCCGAGCGCTACCGCGACTCCTTCCTTCGCCTCGTCGAGCTCGTGGGGCTCCTGCATCGAAGCGGCGTGCGCATCGTCTCGGGCACGGACAACCTCTCCGGCCTGTTCCTGCCGCGGGAACTCGAGCTCTACGTCGCCGCCGGCATTCCGCCCAGGGAGGTGCTGCGCATCGCCACGCTGGGCAATGCCGAGGTCGTGAAGCGCGACAAGGAGTACGGGCGCGTGCTGCCCGGCTATGTCGCCGACCTCATCCTGGTGGACGGCGACCCGACCCTGCTCATCAGCGACCTGCGCAAGGTGCGCCACGTCATCCGTGGCGATCGCCTGTACGAGAGCGCGGCCCTGTTCCGCTCGGTGGGCATCGCGCCCTGAGTGGAGGAGTCGCCTGGCTCAGTGGCGCGGGCCCATGGGCCCGCGCGCCACTCCGCGGGCGGGCGGAAGCCCCCGGCGCGTCCGCCAATGGCGTTTACTTCTTGAGCACATCCACGCGCAGATTGCAGGCATAGGAGTTGCTCATACCTTCGACCATGACGTAGGTCTTGCCCGCCACGGGGTTGATGATGGTGCAGACCGCCGGCAGCGTGGAACTGTCCCGTGTGCAGTCCACCGCGCTCGGCACCGCGGGCGCGTCACCCTGGCGCACGTAGAGCTTGAACTGGCCTGTCGGTCCGAACGGCTGGGTGGCCGTCACCTGCAGTCGGCCATAGCCGGCTGGCACGTCCACCTCGTACACCGTCCGCGACAGCTGGTTGCCCTGGATGGGCACCTGCGTCGCAAGCGCCAGCGGGTTGCTGTAGTAGGCGTGCAGCGTGACGTTGGAAAACGGCTCGTAGCCGTAGACAAGGACGTAGTAGGGCTGATCGCCCTCAACGTCGGTGGTGTACACGCAGTTCTCCGTGGTACCCGCCGCATCGCTCGAGCAGTCGTAGTCGGTGAACGTGGGCTCGGCGAACCGCTTCACGTAGAGGTCCGCGTCTCCGCTGCCACCGCGGAGCGTGAAGCTCAGCTTCGCCGCAGGCGCCGGATTCACCACGCGGAAGCTCTGCACCGAGCCCAGCCCGCCCGATACCGTCACCGCATAGCCGTTGTAGATTTCCGTGCTGAGCGCGCTCGACCGGGACAACAGTTCCGGAGCCACCTGCGGTGCCACCTTGCCCTCAGCCCCTGGAAGTGACTCGCCACAACCGATGCCGAACATCGAGACCAGGGCCACTGCCGAGACCGCGCGCGTGAGGTGCATGAGCGCTCCGTTTTGGATGAAGCGCGCAGGGTAGAGAGTGGCTGGTGCCGCGTGTATGCCAAATTTCTGCAACGCAATCATTCGTCACATATCTGTGACCCGCAGCCTCCGGAAGTCCTCGCCCGTTCCATCGCCTCATTCGTCGCGGTGGTGCGCGGGTCCCACAGACTGACATTCACCGCGAACATCCTGCACCAGCAGCTCGGCACCCCTCGCGGCCTCACAAATGGAGCAGGCAGGCTCTACCTTGATGCCCACTCGAGGGCACCAAAGGAGAAAGCCATGAGCAGCAAGGAAATGATCATCCGAGCCTGGAAGGATCCGCAGTACCGGGCGAGCTTGTCCACGGAGGCGCGTGCGACGATACCGGAGAACCCCGCGGGCCCGTCGTGGGCGGAGCTCGGAGATGCGGAGCTGGGCATGGCCACGGGAGGGAACATGCTCCTCCTCTTCTGGCTTTTGGAAAAATCCGCTCACTGAGGCCGCACCGCTCCGTGAGGCCACGACACCATCGACCACCCGGCCGCCCTGGCCGCGCTCCGTGCCTTGTTCCCTGTCCCGGACAAGTAGGGGCGTCGGTCTGGCGTGGGCGTTGCACCATGCTGGGGCCCATGACCCTTCCGACTTCCAGGTGGTGCGTGTCGCTGTTGCTGTGCATGGGGCTCGTGTTTCCCGGTGTGAGCCGGGCCGCCCAGGAGGAGTCCGCTTTCCCCATCGTGGCGGAGGAGCGCGAGCTTCCCGGGGCCCAGGATGATGCACCGCGACGCTTGATGACGGAGGAGGGGGACGAGGACGACTCGGGCGAGCCCGTGCGTTCGGGAGCCCCCCGGGGCGTGCGCATCCTCGCGGAGGTGGGTGGAGGACTGGTCACCTCGGCGGCCCTGGGGATCGCCGGTGGGCTCACGGGCGGTCTGCTCTGCGTAGGCTCCGCCAATGACGACATCGACAGGCTCGTCTGCCTCATTCCCGCCGGCCTGGGTGCCCTCTTGGGCGTGTCGATTGGCCTCCCCCTGGGCGTGTGGTGGGCGGGGGAGGTCGTGGGCGGCAATGGCTCTCTGCTCGCCACGTTCGCGGGCGGCCTGGTGGGAACGATCGCGGGCGGGGTGGTGCTGGGCGTCGCCGCGGCTCGGGCCTCGAATCAGGGAGGGGAGCTCTCACCTCTGGCCGTGGCCAGCCTGCCGATGTTGGGCATGGCGGGCTGCGTCGTCGGGTACGAGCTGTCCCAGCAGGAGCCGCGCCGGTGGGCGGCGCGCGGGGGAAGGCTCCAGCCGCTGCTGGCCGTCACTCCGAGCGGCGCGGTGCTGGGGCTGAGCGGCCTGTTCTGAGTGGCGCGGGTGTGCACGCCCTGGCGCATCGGTGTGCACGTTGCAGTTCACGCTGGTGCCGAAGGCACGGGGCGTCTCCTCCCGCCCGCCTATGCTTCGAGGTCGGCGAGCACGTCGGCCAACACCCGCACCCGGCCGAAGTAGCGCCCCATGTTCCGCAGGCTCATGGCGTGGGCGTCCGGGTCGGTGGAGGCGCAGAGCTCGGGGACGGTGACCATGTCGAAATCACGCATGAACCCATCCCGAACCGTCGTCTCGACACAGACCTGGGTGAGCACGCCTCCCACCAGGAGGGTCTGAACCCCCTGAGCCCGTAGGATCAGCTCCAGGCTCGTCTGGTAGAAGGCGCTGTACCGATGCTTGGTCACAAAGCGATCCTCGGGGGCTGGCGTGACTGCGTACAGCTCCGCTCCCCAGGTGCCCGCATGACAGTTCGGCGCCTTCCCCTTGCTGCGCGAGCGCCAGGCAAGGGAGTCCGTCCAAGGTCCATGCTCGGTCACGACCCACAGGACCGGTATCGCTGCCTTGCGGCAGGCCTCAGCCAGGCACTGGATTGCGTGAGCGGTCGCTTCCATTCCCACGGGTACACCGTGCCGCCGAACGCTGTCGCCCTCCGGGTGGCAGAAGTCGTTCTGCAGATCGACGATCACCAGGGCACTGTGCTGTGAGTGAATCGGGCCGTTCACGATGACGCCCCCTAGCAGGTGGGCAGGAACAGGCGCTGGTAGAGGGCCATCGCGGAGCGGTCGGTCATCCCCGAGATGTAGTCGGCGACGGCCTTGGGTGTCTCTTCGGCCAGGATGGCGCGTCCGAGGCCCGCCTCCAGGCCCGCACGGTCCTGGCAGAAGTGACGGTAGAGGCGGGCGACAACCTCCATCGCCTTGTCCTCCTCGACCCTGGCCCGCGAGCCCGTGTAGACGCGCTTGACCACGAAGGCTCGCAGCTCGAGGAAGGGCTCGTGGATCGCCTCGCTCATGCGGATGAACTCGTAATCCGCCGAGCTGGTCGTGACCAGGTCACGGATGATCGTGGCGATCCGGTCTCCCTTCTCCGGGCCGAAGACCCGGGAGATGAAGGGCGGCAGCTCGTCCTCGCGCAGGATGCCCGCCCGAACGGCGTCTTCGAGGTCGTGGTTGAGGCACGCGACGCTGTCGCAGATCTTCACGATCTGCCCCTCGAGCGTCGTTGGCGTGCCGCTGCTCGTGTGGTGGAAGATGCCGTCACGCACTTCCCAGGTGAGGTTCATGAGCTCGAGCGTCTGCGCGACGCGCAAGCTCTGCTCGTTGTGCCGGAAGCCGCCGGGCTGACACAGCTCGTCGAGCACGTGCTCGCCCGCATTCCCGAAAGGCGTGTGGCCAAGGTCGTGCCCGAGCCCGATCGCCTCCACCAGGTCCTCGTTCAGCCCCAGCGCGCGGGCCACGGTACGGGAGATCTGCGTGACTTCCAGCGTGTGGGTGAGCCGCGTGCGGTAGTGGTCGCCCTCGGGGGCGATGAAGACCTGGGTCTTGTGCTTGAGCCGGCGGAAGGCCTTGCTGTGCAGCATCCGGTCCCGGTCGCGCTGGAACTCCGTACGCACCGGACACGCGGGCTCGCTCTCATCCCGCCCCCGCGACTCGACCGACCGAGCAGCCCGCGGATGCAGGATTGCGGCCTCGATGGCCTCCTGGCGCTCGCGCATGGCTTGGGTCGGGGAAGTTCTGATCTCGATGCCGGGCATGGCTCTCCTGGGTGTCATGATTCGATGGATGCGGCGGCGCCGCTCTGCGGCGGCCCCGGGGTGATGGGCAGTTCGTTGGTCAAGAACCAGTCGGTGTACACCTTGCCTGAAGGGGTCAAGATCAGATCCAGCACCATGCGGTTGTGCTGATAGACCGAATCCAAGACATCCCGGATGGCGGTGTCGTCATTTTCCTTGAGCACCACGGTCGTCGGTCCGTTCTGCAGAATCCGGACAACATACCCAAAGCCAGTCATCTCGCGGATCTTGTGGTACCCCTGGCGGCACAGGTTGTGCTCAACGTCATCAAAGAAGCCATCATCGAGCCGGTGGGCCGTGGTGAATGCCTCCATCTCCGCCTGGTATTGTCCCTCGGGGAGCTTGTTCAGGTTCGCGAACATGAACTGCTGAATGCCCTGGTCGTTGAACGCCTGGATGAACTCCCACATGGACGACCACTGGTGGATGCCCTTGTCCGTATGACACGTGGTGTTCATCCGGATCTTCTGCTTCAGGGACGGGGGCAGCGCCCCGATGTCGGCCAGGGTGAGCAGCTTGCCGGTGCGAAAGATCTGCTCGTTGTGCGCATCGGCGACGGCATGGCGGCTGATGTTCACATGCTCGAACTCGCCCAGGAAGTCCAGGCTTGCCAGAAACGGTTGGCGCAGTCCGTTGGTGGTGATGATCTTCTTGCGGTTGGCCCGAAACACCTCGAACAGCTCTTTCAGACCGTTGTTGATGTACACCAGGGGTTCGCCGCCCACGAATTCCACGCTGTAGCAATACTCGCGGATGGCGGCGGAGCTCTCCAGCATCCGGGAGAGGTTGCGGATGCGGTGCGTCTGGTCCCGGGTCTTGGCGACGCAAAACCCGCAGTCCGCGTTACAGTGCGGTCCGATGTCGATGTACAGGTTCAGCCGCTTGTGAACCCGCCAATCATTGATGGGCACCAGTTCCCTGGCAATCCGCTTCAGTCCTTTGCGTGTCAGCTCATCCATGTCATCGCCCTTGCTCGAGGAGAGTGAGGGGGCTCGCAACGTTCTGCTGGCTCATCGGCTGCACCTCGGAAAGGTGTGGACCTACGTCGAAGTCCCAAGTAAGTTAATCTCACTTACTTTACAACGGAATTTGTTTCCTTTCAAGCTGGTGACACACAATGACCCGAAAGACGCGAACGCGTCCCTACCACCACGGAGACCTCAAGCGCGCACTCGTGGAGGCGAGCATCGAGCTCATCCAGGAGGAAGGCGTGGACGCGCTCACCGTGGCCGAGGTCGGCCGCCGCATCGGCGTGTCCTCCGCCGCTCCCTACAAACACTTCGCGGACCGGCAGGCGCTGTTGCGTGCGATCGCCGAGGAGGGGACACGGCGGCTCGTTGAGGCGCTCGTGGCGGTCGCGGGGAAGAGCGCCGACCCGCGCGAGGCGTTCCGTCGCTCGGGAGTGGCCTACATCTGCTGGGCGGCGGAGAATCCGGCCCTTCACCGCATCGCGACGGATCCCGCGTACATCAACTACACGTCGACGTCGTCGGATGCCGATGCACCGGAGGCGCTCAAGCGCTCGATGGAGACGTTCTGGCCGGATCTGGCGGCGCTGGTCCGCTCGGGCGAGGCGCTCCCCGCCTCACATCCGCTGATGGAGCAGCTGCGAGGCCGTGCCCTGGCGCAGGGCGTGGCCAGCCTCTTCGTCAGCGGCGTCTTCGCCTCGCTCGGCATCACCACCGCGGACGCGGAGCGGATTGCCCGGGCGGTGACGGGGGAGGACGTCCCGGCCATGTCGCGCCGGAGCAAATCCTCGCGCGCCGGCTGAGCCTGGGGCACGCGCTGGCCGGGTTGTGCCTGGGTGTCGCGGGGTGGGAGGCCGAGGCCTCCGTTTCCACGCATCTTCGGACTGAATATCGGCGTGGGTAACAATCCCGAGGTTTCGCGTCTTCTTCATGCGAACGCCAGAGGGGCTGCACGGCAAGCCCTCGCGGCGCTCGTGTTCCCACGAAACACCACACGAGGAGTTCGTCATGAAGAAGACTTGTATCACCTCGCTTCTGTCGGGAGTCGTCGCCCTCACCTTCACCGGTGCCACGTACGCGGCCCCCGTGAGCTCCGCCGCGCAGCCCCACATGAGCGGGAGCTGCCCGGCGGCCATCGCGGATGCGCACGATCATGACGGGGATGGCCTTGCCGATGCCTGCGATGTGACCGTGTTCCTGGTCAAGAACGATGAGCGGGGAGGCCTGTCCCTGGAGCTGGCGCCCGGGGCTCGCGTGGACTCCATGATGATCGCGGACATCTCCAACCAGACGTCGGAGTCTGTGCCCTGGTCGCTCGAGCTGGAGGGGCTGAAGGGGGTGACAGCCCGGCTGCAGGAGGGCTGGGTCACCCCGCATGAGAGCCAGTCGATCGCTCTCGACATCGACCTCTCCTCGGTGGAGCCCGGCGCGTTCCTCGACCAGGTCGTCACCCTGAAGGTGGACGGTGAGGTCCAGCAGATCCCGCTCACCATCGCCGTCAAGAACTCCGATGCCTCCGTGAGCACCCTCGCCGGCATGTGCACCTACAACATCTATCTCGTATCCATCAAGGTGGTGGCGGGCCAGGGTGGCACCGAGGGGGATCTCGAAGTCGAGCTCTTCACCAACCTGCAGACGTCTTCCGGCAACATCGTCAACGACTGGCCCACTTCAGGCGGGTACATGAGGATCGCCGTGGGCGAGACGAAGTACCCGAGCGTCTACATGTACTCGGCCTCCGTCCCGACCTCGTCGTACAACAGACTGCCAGCGTACTTCCAGGTTCGCGAGGATGACGACTCGAGCGCGGATGATTGGGGCTCCGCTTCCAATACCCTCTCGTTCTCTTGCAACTACGGGACAGGCACCACCGACATCGTGACGCGCATCCAGGACGACTCGGGCGGCAAGTACGACGTGACCCTGCGGAGCTCCTGGACGGGCAACTAGTCCTGCAAGGGCCGCCTCGCCCTGCATCGGTGCCGGGGCGAGTCATTTCGCGGTCCGGTGCGGGGGCCGCCCCCCTGTCTGATTGGATTTCCTGCATCCTATCCTCCTGGATTGTTGCACCTGGGGGCCGGAGTCTCGCGCCTATTGGTGGCTCGGCTGGGTGGATTGTGCCCTGCTGTTTTCTTCGGGTGCGCTTGCCCGAAAAAAAAGGGCCATGGGTCCAAGGGTGCAGAAACCCAGCACCCACCCTGGAGCGCAACCCATGCTGAAGAAGACGATGACGCTGTTCGCCTCGATGACCATGTTGGCCGGCTGCGGAGACGTGATGACCGGCACCATGGAGGAGCGGAACGTGGGCAGCGGCGACTCGCCTCGGCAGGAGGAGCCCCTCGGCAGCGAGCAGCAGGAGCTCAACAACGGCACCTATACGACGAGCCTCTTCCCCGAGGTCGTGCGCATCCTGACGTACTACGCGTCCACCGGGAACTACTACACCTGTACCGCCACGGCGATCTCCGACGACACGCTCCTCACCGCGTCGCACTGCGTGAAGGTGGGCAACGAGGTCGCGCAGTGGGTCAAGATCGACAACGCCGACGGTGACAACAACGGCACCGAAGGGTCGTACTCGAGCTACATCGTGATGTCGAAGGACCTGTACTCGAACGTCTACTACGGCACCTCCCAGGGCGAGAGCACGTACAAGCGGGATCTCGCGCTCGTGAAGTTCGGCGAGCGGACGTTCAGCAAGTACCTGCCGTTCGTCTACAAGACCGACCAGGCCACGGTCGGCACCACCGTGACGATGGTCGGGTTCGGCGGGGAGACGACGAAGGCGTACGGCACGCGCCCCATCAGCGCCACGACGAACACCAACAACGGCTCGGACTACGGGTACTTCAACATCATCTCCGACACCTCGACGCAGCCCTACACCGAGGGCGGCGACTCGGGCGGTCCACTGCTCATCCAACAAAACGGCCAGTACTACGTCATCGGCGTCTTGATGGGCGGTAGCACCTCGGGCTCGACGAAGTATCACGTCTATCCCGCGCTGACGCAGGCCGTTTACAACCACATGTCCACGTTCCTGACCCTGCGCGACAAGTACTGCATCGAGGCCTACCGGCACTCGTACACCACTGCTTGGGGCGGGAGCTGGGCCTTCTGTGTCAACGGCTCCATCAACGGCAATCTCGACGCCTCGGGCTTCTCGGATGCCTACAACCTCTACAACCACGGCAACGACTCGACCTGGAACGATGAGATCAGCGCGTTCACCATCCCCAACGTGATGGCGGGCACCTTCTACCAGCACAGCAACTTCGGCGGCAGCGCGGTCACGTTCGTCAACGTGTTCCCGTTCCTCGACAACTCGGTCGTCAGCAACCTGAAGGACTTCAGCTTCAACGACATGATCTCCTCGTGGGGCCTCCTGGCCACGTCGTCCGCCTCCATCGTGAAGGTCCAGCTCCAGAACGCGAAGACCGGCAAGTGCATCGACGTCGTCAACGGCAACCCGGCCAACGGCACGAACGCGCAGATCTGGGACTGCACGAGCGGGAACAACAACGAGTACTTCACCCTGCGGGAGACCTCGACGCCGAACGTCTACCTGGTGAAGAGCTCGCAGGCGGGGACGTGCCTCGACGTCGCGGGCGGTGGCACGACGAACGGCACCAACATCCAGCTCTGGGAGTGCGACGCGACGAACCCCAACCAGACCTTCCGCTTCGAGCAGTTTCCCGGGCAGAACAAGTTCCACATGATCAACACGCGCACCGGGAAGTGCATCGACGTCGCGGGTGGCGGCACGACGAACGGCACCAACATCCAGCAGTGGGAGTGCCTGGACTCGAGCAACGCGTCCGTCAACAACCAGGTGTTCTCGTTCAAGATGTACTGAGGAATCTGTCTCAAGCCGGCCTCCATTCGGGGGCCGGCACATTCCCGTGAGCCTCCCACCCGGCGCTACCGGACGTGAAGGACTGCCTTCAACTAGGCACCGGGCAGCACGAAGATCCGCACGCGCCCGTAGTTGTCGGTGTAGGGCTTGTCGACGAGGCGCACCTGCAGCGCGTTGCCGTCCCCCATCAGTTCATAGGTGTATTTGTGGTCCGTCGCGTTGAAGGACGCCGTGCTGGACGGGTGCTTCCACGTCTTCCCCCCGTCCAGGCTGACCTCGAGGGTGGTAGCTCTCAGGGGAGCAGGCTCCGGGCTCTTCTCCAAGCCGGAGCCCTTTGGCCACGCGAAGACGAACTCGGGGTCGATGCCCACCTGCTGGTTCGCTCCCTTCGGGCTCGGGAACATGGGCGTGGGCTCCGCCTTGCCTGACTTCGCGCCGGGGTTGGCCATGCCCCCCCACGCGCTATAGGTCCCCTGCATCGTGAGGCGATAGGGCTTGCCCCGCTCGAGCACCCTCTCGCCGCGGATGGGGGTGCTGCTCCGGGAGTCGAGCCACAGCTCCTCGGCGGGCAGCACGGAGATCTGCACGCGCCCGTAGTTATCGGCGTAGGGACTGTCGACGAGGCGTACCTGCAGCGCGTTGTCGTCTCCAGCCAGCTCGTAGTTGTACGCGTGGTCCGTCGCATTGAAGGACGCCGTGCTGGACGGGTGCTTCCACGTCTTCCCCCCGTCCAGGCTGACCTCGATGAGGCTCCCTCTCCGGGGCGCGGGCTCCGGGCTCTTCTCCAGGCTGGAGCCCTTTGGCCACGCGAAGACGAACTCGGGGTCAAGGCCCACCTGCTGGTTCGCTCCCTTCGGGCTGGGGAACATGGGCGCGGGATCCGCCTTGCCCGAATTCGCGCCAGGGTTGGCCATGCCCCCCCACGCGCTATAGGTCCCCTTCATCGTGACGAGATACGGCGTGCCCCGCTTGAGCACCATCTCGCTACGGATGGGGGTGCCGCTCTGGGAGTCGAGCCAGAGTTCTTCCTTCTGCGCCCACGCGGGGGCCGCCGCCAGCATCAGCATGCCGGTGCAAAGCGTGAGGGAAGCCGAAAAACGCCTCGTGTTCTTCATGGTCATCTCCATGGGTGTGGACGAGGGTTCAGCAACAACCATGCCTGCTCGCGGCAAGGTGCTTTTTCCTTCGTGGCCAGAGGGAAACACCCGTTCGGGCCATGGTCCCCATGGACGGCTTCGACGTGTCAGCCAGCACCGCTGACACGTCGGTCGAGCTTGTCGCGCCAGATCGTGGCTTCACCCTCGAGCAGGGGGCATTCCGCGCCCCAGGTCGATCATCAGGTCGATGAGCTCGGTGACGACGAAGGAGGGCACATGCTGCGCGTCTCGATCCACCGCAGGAACTTCGCCAGGTCCTCCACATGGAACGACGCAGCTGCCGCAGCCTGCTTCCGCCCCCGCAGGATTTGTACGGTCGGTATTCCCAGTTTGTTCCCGGCGTCTATCTCCGAATTGGGGTTGTCTCCCAGAACGACGACCTCCTCTGGTCTCAATTGATATGCTTCGAGGAGCTCGCGGAAAATCGTCTGCTTCCCTCTGCGCCCGGGTTCATCGAGGGCATCGACGATGATGCGGTCGAAGTAATGTGCAATCCCAAGACGCTCTATCTTGCTCTCTTGCAGGCGCCGGAATCCCGTCGTGACGAGGAAGCGCAACCCGGGAATCTGCCTGATGACTTGAATGTCAGGATAGGGCATCAGCTCGCAGTCCAAACGAAATCCCGCGAACACACCTCCGACCCTGATCTGGACTTCCGCTGAGAGACCATGGAGCCTGGCGATCTCGTCGAGCGGTCGCTCCCATACCATGTTCATGATATCGGCGATCTGCGCTGCCTTCAATTCACCGCTGTCCTCGAGAACTTCCCGCAGCGCGGCGAGCAGCGATCTGGCCGCTTCTTCGGGAACGCTCCGCGGCGGAAACAGCGTATCGTCGAGATCATAGATCACTGCTTTCAACATATCATCCCTTTGAGAATGCCTGAGGGGTGGGGTGGAGTGGACTGAGCGCGTCTCGGCCACGGCGGTTCTACCCCCCTCCGGACGAAGCTGGAAGTCGAGATGGCACAGAACTGTCCTCGGGCAGGATTCTAGAAAGACAGCACCGAAGTCGCAGTCGCGCAGGGTCGCAAAGCCGGCCCTCCTCGCGGGCGGCAACCCCCAGATTGCGAAGGCCGACGGCGACGCCCCTGTGCAGGCCTACATCGCGGCCATGCCGGGCTGGAAACGCGACGTCGGGCGCCGCTGGCGCGGCTGGAGGGCACCATCGCGCTCCAGCACCTGGTGCGGCGCTTCCCCCAGATGAAGCTCGCCGTGCCCGAGGAGCAGCTGCGCTGGCGTGGCTCCATCGGACTGCGGGTCCTCAAGGCCCTGCCGCTGCTCCTGTCGCCGTCCGGAGCCCGGGCTGCCGTGCGCAAGGCCGCCTGGCCGCATTCCCACCCTGGAGCGGTGTTCCTCGACAGCGTTGGAGTATCTTCCCGCCGTCGCGGCGCCGCGAGTCGGCCTGCGCGTGCGCCGCACCCGCCTCATGCTGCGCGAAGCGTTGCTCGCGCTGCTGCGGGAGAAGGACGTAGACACCCTCTCCGTGCAGAGCGGCGGGTTCGATTCCCGCCGCTTCCACCCCCCCCTCGGGAACGTCACCTTCCCGGTGAGCCAGCAGGCGGCGCCCTGAGCACGGCCACCGCGAGCCGTGCCGAGCCTCAACGGGTGGAGCGCCCGCCAATCTCCGGGAAGCGCTCGTAGGCCCGTTTGAGCGCGTCCAGGTGCGCGGGGTTGTCCAGGTCGAGCGGCGCATCGGTGAGCTGCACGACCCACCCACCCGTCGCGGTACGCAGTGAGCGTGGCAGCAGCTCAGCGTCGCGGGCAGGGTCCGGAAAGCCGATGGCTTCTGCGGCAGCGGGTGACCAGTAGTTCAGCCACCCAAGGAACCAGGGAATCTCAGGCGCGGGGAGCTTTTCTGGCAGGTTGAGCATGGGAAGCCCACGGGGTGAACACTCTGGTCCATGAGGCGAGCGGCGAAACTGCTGCGCGACTTCCGAGCCGTGACCATACGGCGACGCGTGCCCCCAGAACGAGCGCACCCCCACCGCCACACCCTCAAGCAAAGCCGCCGCTGCCGCGATCACGGGCTCGTCCAGTGGCAGTTCTGCATGCACTTCAGACAGGGACTGACCGCCTGGGCTGAGGAGTCCAGGTCTTCCCCTCCCGTTAACCGTCACGGGGTAACTCTCGTCCCCGTTGCACAGAAGAGGGAATCTCCCGTCCTGCGTCCTTTCCGCGAGCCACGCATCGCGCTGCGGCAATGCGATGGGGCGCCCGCCGTCTGAGAGCCGCCACTCCAGGCGCAAGCCGGGGAGCGCCTTTTCCATTCCATGGACGCTATCGAGCGCGCGGCGGTCGTTGCCCACAAGCGCAGGCGCGTAGACGATGAGGGTGAGGGCTTTACGCCTGGTCATCGTTTGCACCCCGTGACGACGACGTTAAGCGAGGAATCCGCTTCGAGCAGCGCGTCTTTGTGCGCTTGGGTGCTCACCCCAACGACGAAGTCGTATCCACATGCCGCCGCAGCAGTTCGCTCCCTTAGCATTTGCTCCAATTCCTTCTCAATTTCCCGCCTCCGGATAAAGTCAGGGTACGTGTCAAATTGATGGGTCTTGATTTCCCACAGCACACGCACGCCGACTTGCAGCGCATCGAAGCTCACGCCGCCCACTAGTACATCCATTCCGGGATAACGGTTGGGCGGAAACTGATCGGCGCACTTGTTATGCGCGTCATCCTTGCCCTCGTGCGGCACTGGGACGGGCTCGCACCTGGGGCGATCTCGCTCCGTGACTTCGGTTGGCCCCACGGGAGGGAAGTCCGGCCCTTTTGGCTCGGGCTTGGGCCTTTTTTTCGGCGAGGGTTTCTGCGGGGCGGGAGCTGTTTCAGGCACGGGCCTTACCTCGGGGCGGCCCATATCCAGCGCATACGCATCCAGGGCCTCTTTGATGGCGAATCCCACCACCACCACGCCCGCGACAATTACCGCTCCCACGACGATCTCCGGCCCCGCCAAGACACAGAGTCCGACGCCCACCGCCGCACCTGCGGAGGCGACGGCGCATCTGCCCGTGATGTCCCGAAACCGAACCCGGTCATGGTCGAGGACATAAAAGCACCGCTCCGCCAACACGGGCCAGGGCTCGGAAGCCTCCTGAACGGCACACCGCCCCCCATCCGTCCAGGGCAGTGTCGCCGCTCGCTGGAGGTTGGCGAGCCTCGGGTCCCGGGCCGCTGGCTCTTTCGGGCTGGGCGCTGACGTAGCGCAGGCTGAGACATAGAGCAGAAGTGCGATGCACGCTCGGAGACGAATAGCCGGGTCCTCCGTTGTGGATAGTACCTAATGGGTCCTGGTGAGGATTTTCGGAGTATGGCGGCGCGCCCCGACAGCCACGAACGAGCGCCGGGGCACGGCAGGGGGCCAGGGTGCAGCAGTCGCAGCTCGGGCCATGGTGAGCACCAACGCAGCGCGCAGCCCATGCTCGGACACGGTGCAGGCCCCAGGCGCGAGACGGGAGGTGGGCAGCCCCCGCCATGTTGCACGTATGTCGCCGGAGCGTGCGGAATGGGCTGGAACGGGGTGGGACAGGAGGGGACGCGGCGGGATATCGACTCCCAGGCATTCCGGGCGCTTGCGAGATAAGGGCGCGATTCTGCTGGGAGTTTCGCACCGCCCGGCGCGGGTTCGATTCCCGCCGCCTCCACTGGATGCTGCAAAACCCCGGGTGCCATCAGGCGAGCCGGGGTTTTCTTCTGGACCGGCCCGGGCCATGAGGTCCGGGGCCCTCTTCCGCCAGTTCTTCAGGGGAAGAGTGACGCCGCGAGCTTCGCGGTGCGCGCGCGCTGCGGGTGGTCACCGACGGGGATGCGGGCAACCTCCTGCTCGGTCTCGTAGGAGAGGACCGACACCGTGTCGTCGCCAGCCACCGAGACATAGCAGTAGTGTCCGTCGGCGCTGGTTGTCGCCCAGTAGGTCCGCGCGCCGAGCGGGTGGATGCGGTAGCGGAGCGTCTCGCGTGAGACGATCGCCGCGTAGTTGGACATCGTTCCCGCCACGCAGAGCTTCGTCCCATCGCCGCTCATCGCGAGTCCGTGGTGGGCGGAGTCGAGGATGTACTGGTCGCGGCGCAGCGCTTGAGCCTCCTCGGAGACCGGCAGGTGGGCAAGCCGCGTCACACGATCCTCCTGCAGGTCGTACTCCACGAAGCCGTGGAAGAACGACACCTGGAAGTAGAGGAACCGCTCGTCGGGGGACAGCGCCATCGGCCGGACCGCCGGGCTCATGTCGGGCATCCCGAGCTCGGCGAGCTTCTGGCGCATGTTCAGCCTCTTGAGGACCTGCAGCGTGTTCGCATCGACGATCTGGAAGATGCGATTACCCTTGGTGCCGTCCAGCTCCGGGGTATCGAACGGCGTGTAGACGAAGCCGATGCTGGCATTGAAGATCTTGCTGCCGTCGCGGGAGTAGTTGTTCTCGTGCGGGCTGTCCCCCGCGGAGAAGGAGCCGACGATGTTCCCAGTGGCGGTGTCGATGATGTTCACGCGATTCGCCGTCGAGGCCGAGACGGCGAGCCGGGTACCATCCGGCGAGATGGCCATGTGGTCGGCGCGCTGACCGTCGACCCGCGTCCGCCAGCGGATCTTCCCGGTGCTCAGATTGATGGCAACGACGTCCGCGAAGCTGGGTCGCGAGACGTAGATGACCTGCCCGTCCTTCGAGGCGAACATGTCATCCACGAACTGATCGTGGCCCTCGCCCACTTGCTCGCGGATGAGCAGGAAGTACGTCAGGCGCGCGGGATCGAGCATGATTTCCGTCATCCGCTCGCTGTGGTCCGGAATGACGTTGATGCGCTTCAGCCGCTGGTAGGTCCGCACGTCAATGACGTCGGCGGTCCCGTCCCAGTTGTTGCCGACCAGCAGGACGTCGCGCATCGGCGTCTGGGCGGCGGCACTGAACGAGACCCACATCGATACGGCGGCGAACAACGAAACGGATCGAGCGCACCATTGGCTCAGGCTCGCGCCCACTTGCAGGGTACCCATGGTTGGACCTCCTCAGGAGAAATCAGCGTTGCAGTCCGAACCGCAACGGACGGGAACTACCAAGCCACGCCGCGGCATCGCCCCCGCCGAAGGGAGGGGAAACGCCCCCAACCGGCCCGTCCGGGAGGGGGTCTCGGGGTGGAAGGGGCGCCCCGGTGGCCCCGAGGTCCCGGGCGGGATACCGCCTCAGCTCACCCGAGCCCAGCGCCACCCGGAGATGGAGTAGCGGCGGGCGGCGGGCTGGTCGCGTCACAGGGGAGTGAATCCGCTGTCTTCGCGGGGATGTGAGGAGGGGAACACGCCGGGTTCAGGATTCTGATATGGTCGCGCCCGATCATGCACGCAAATGCGACATCCGTGTCGCGGATCTCTGGTCCTGGATCGCACAGCTCGCCTCGTTCTCCCTCTGAAGGGCGTCGGCGCAACAGTTGCACGAGGCCGCCGACCTCATGATGAGCCGTGCTGTGAAATTCAGGCGCAATGCGAGTGACGCGGGCCGGGTGCTGCTGTTGGGCGCGCTGCTCTCCGGCTGCGTCACCGTCTACCAGCCGCTCAGCTCATTGCAGCGCCCGGCGATCGTCGATCCGCAGCTCGCGAACCTCGAGGGCATGCGCCTGCTCGTGCGCTGCGTCCCGGGGGACTACATCAAGGCGAGAGACGCCGAGCTCCTCTGCCGCAGGGTCGGCGCGCTGTTCCGAAACCAGGGCGCGAAGGTCGAAACCGACGTGCCTCGCAATGGCAGATCGTCGCGGAACCTCGAAGAGGGCACCCAGCCCGACCTGGTCGTCGATCTCTCGTCGCGGCTCCTCCACAAGGAGGGCAGCGGCCCTCTGTGGGCCCTCACGGCCCTCTCCCTCACGATCGTGCCGGCCTTCACGGAGTACAGCGTCGCGCAGGACGTGACCATTCGCGACGCGAGCGGGTTCCTGCTCGCATCCGACAGCCTGAAGGCGCGCTTCATCGAGTACTTCGGCGCCGGAATATGGGGCGTGAACTGGGTGCTCGACGCCCTCGTGCGCCCAACGGAGGAGGAGCTCACGGGCCAGGCGCCGGCGCGGGACTTTTCGCGCGACTTCTACGCACAGCTGAGCCAGCTCGCCTTCAACGCGCGGGTCCGATCCGACGTGCTGCGCTCGTTCGAGCCCCGTCCCCAGGCCGGGGGCGAACAGCGCCAGACGGGCACGGAGCCATAATGGAAACCCTGCTGGTTTTCCTCCTGGTGCAACTCTCGATGTCCTCGGGGCGCCCGTACGACCCCGCGCCCGGCATCTGGCACGACAAGTCAGAGGCGCGTAACCTCGACTGCTCGCGCGTGAGCCAGCAGCGGGCGCATGAGCTCCACCCGGGCGAGATCCCCGCGCCGCTCGCGCGCATGGCGAACCAGGAGTCCGAGGCGCTCATCTGCACCCGGCGCATCATGCGCAATGGAGAGCGGCCGGAGCGCGACGAAGTCATCCTCGCTTCGTTGCGCGAGTCGGTGGGAGAGATCGCCGAGGTCGCCAGCGCGCTGGGGCAGGGCGAGCTCAACTGGCACGTCGACGCCTTCTATCCCCAGCCCGAGGTGGCGGCGAAGATCTCGGTGGCGGCGCGCACCGAGCTCGCCGAGCAGGGACGCAGGGTCTCCGACAAGGTTCCGATCCTCGCCGCTGGCGACATCGCGGTGCTCGGCCGCATGGCGCCGAAGGATGCCTATCCGCTGGCGTGCAAGCGCTACTTCGCTCAACGCGCGCTCGGCGAGAACGACGCGTTCCTGGGGATCATGCTGATCGACGAACGGGAGACGCAGCTCCACGCCGGACTGTGTCTGAATGGAGAGTGGAGATGGCTGCGATGAGGCCGGCGCTTCTCGCACTCACGCTCGCGCTGGTCTCCTCGTCGTCGTGGGCGGCGGTGGCCCCGGAGATCGCCGAGGCGCAGCGGGCGCAGATGGAGAAGCTCCGCGCGGAGGTGGCAGGGCAGATCCAGCTGCAGGCGTACGACCTGCTCGACGAGCTCGTCTACGGCTGGACGCAGCAGCCGGTCTTCGAGCTGGAGACACCGGTGGTGCTCGCCGACGTCACCGTACCGGTGGGCTTCGGCAGTGGACTGGCGGCCCTGATCGAGAACCACTTCGCCAACCTGGTGGTGAAGAACCCGCGCACCCGGCTGACCCTGGCGCACTGCCCGCAGTGCACCGCAGTGGTGGTGCACTCGGGCGCGAAGGGGACGATCGTCTCCCGCGGCGTGGACCAGCCGGAAACGCTGGCCGCCGCGGGCGCGCTCTCCGGTGCGCGCCATGCGATCTTCCTCGACTTCGAGGCGGAGGGCAGCGCGCTGGTGCTGCGCGCCCGCATCACCTCGCTGGAGCCGGCGCTTCCGATCATCCACGCGCGGACCCTCACGACCTCCACGTCGTCGCCGGCGCTGCTGCGCTCGGGCGACCAGCTCAAGAGCGCGGCCGAGGCACGCAAGGAGTACCTCGACGCCCTCCAGGGCCGCGGCGTGTTCACCGTGCCGATGCGCATCGCGGTGCGGAGCTACGCCCCGCCATCCAACGGAACCGCGGTCGCGGCGATGCCCTTCATCTGGCTGCAGGTCGGGACCGAGGTGGCGCTCACCCAGGCGCGGGCCTGGACCGGCACCCTCTCGGCGGGCGTCACCTGGATGCCCCAGCTGCACACGGGCTTCATGGCGCAGGCGCGCATCTCCCGCCTGCTCACCGGCTCGGTCGCATCGCTCACCCGGCCGGATCTCTACGTCTTCGTGGGCGGCTCCGTGATCTCCATCCACGGGCAGGGCGCGCGGGTGTTCCAGAACCAGGTGCTGAACCTGGAGGATGTCCTCTCCAACATCCCGCAGCTGCTCGTCCAGCCCCACGCCACCTTCGCCGCGTTTCCGATCGGGCTCGAGCTGCGTGTCGGGAATCGCATCGGGGCTTCGGTGTTCCTCGAGTCCGCGCCGGCGCTCGACAATGCGCCCTCGGTCGGTGCCCACCTGAACCTGCTCGATCTCCTGAAGTTCCACACGGTGGGCGCGGAGGTGACGTTTTGCTTCTGAAGCACCTCGCACTCCTCGCCGTGTTGCTGCCGGCCGTGGCCCTCGCCCAGCGTGACACCTCGCGCGAGGCGCTCGCCCGGGTGGAGGAGACCCTCACACTGCGCCTGGAGCAGGGCGGGATCGCGTTGAAGGACGTGACTCCCGCCATCGTGGTGAGCGTCTCGCCGGCTTTCGAGGAGTCGAAAGCCTGGTACCCGACCGCCGCGTTGCAGTCCCTGGTTCGCGTGTTCGGCTCCGCCTCGCTCCGTTCCTGCGAGGCGTGCATGGCGTCGCGCCTGTTCGTGGAGGAGGGCCGGCTCGAGCAGTTCACGACCTCGCTGGGAACAGAGGAGATCATCCGGCTGGACGAGAACGCACGTGGAAGGGCCCCGTCGGCCCGGGTGGCGATCTGGCTCGACGAGACGCTGGAGGGCGTTTCGTTGCGCATCATCGATCTGCACAACAGCCGCATCGTGTTCGTGCAGAACTTCGACCCGGGGCTCACCGAGCTGGCCCGCACCCGCCGCAACTTCACCCTCACTGAAGAGCTGGAGCGGCGTGCGCGGGGAGACAGCCTCACCCACACGTTCCTCGACGTGACGATGTACCCCGGCCAGCACATCTCCCTGGATTGGGCGGAGCAGTGGGGCGACACCAACGCGAACCTCGCCGGCCTGTCCCTCTCCGCCTACGACCCGTTGATTGGGGTGGGCGGCGCCTACTACCGCGTCATCCCCAGCGCGCTGAACATCATGGTCGGCGCGAAGGTCCTGCTGAGCGTGCCCACGGCCGTCGCCAGCGGCATCAGCGGCGGGTCGGTCGAGGTCATCGACCCGCTGCTGACCGGTGTCTTCGTGGTGCGCATGCCGATCGCCAGCTCGAACTACGGCGTCACGTTCACCGCATCCACCAACGGGAGAATCGGCTTCGGGATCTCCCTCATGAACATCACCGCGCTGCCCTTCCTGCCATGAACCGAATCCTGCTCATCCTGCTGCCGCTCCTGGCCTCCGCCTGCGCGACGCGGAACTACACCTATTACCTGGTCGAGCCGGCGCCGAAGAAGCCCGAGGCGCTCAAGGAGGAGGGGACACTGGTGCGGCCCTTCGGCTTCGGATCGACCACGGTGATGAAGGTCCGCTGGAACGACGGCAACCTGATGACCGAGGTCGACGTGCCCATGCTGGCCACGGGTCAGCGCATCGTCATCGAGCACGGCGCGGGCAACGGCGACGTGAAGACCATCCCCGCCAGCCGGTTGGTGCCACCGCCGCCCTCCGCGGCGGACAAGGCGCTCATCGAGGCCTACCGGGCGCGCGGCCTGCGCATCGACGAAGAGGCGCCGGAGGTGAGCATCACCCGCGCGCGCACCTTGATGGAGCAGGCCACCCGCGAGGGCAACTACCACCTGGCCCTCGAGTGGTGTGAGACCGT